>NZ_CAWUDO010000156.1:0-13789 GCF_963920935.1 Nostoc sp. CCY 9925
CTACCTCAATGGATTATTATCGGTTTGAGCTACTTCAAAAAATGAGATGCTCCCGAAATAACTTCATTTGCACTCATTTGTAGAGATAGCAATAATAACTCTAGAATTGCTTCAGTTTCTTCGACTGGGTTAAGTTCTTCCCTTTGTAGGTTTTCTATAAGAGCAACTTGCAGAGCTTGTTGATCGTCCAAGTCAAGTGAAACAACTGGTACTTCATTTAACCCTACTACAGAAGCTGCTTTTAAACGACGCTCTCCTGCCACCAATTCATAGTTTTCGTTATCCAATGGACGGACTAGTAGAGGTTCCAGAATGCCATGTTCTTTGACGGACTGTATAAGTTGAGCAAACTTTTCAGGATTGAAATAACGGCGTGGTTGTTTGTTTGGTAATTGAATTCTGCCAATGAAAACTACTGTAATAGACTGATTACAAAGATTGTTAAAGTTAAGCTTAGTTATGTATCTTGAGTCTTCTTGATTAAATTTGTCTGATAACATCATAAACGTTCATCTAATTTTTATATGGTGAATTTAGCTAGAGGAATAAACATTTTCTCAGCTTAAAACTGCTTTAGATATGTTTGCTTCTATACTCAAAAATATGGTAAAAAGATGAGGAACTTGTGAAGATTACATGTAATATTACTTAATTGAAGTTGATAGTTACTGGAGTTTTATCTAGTTCCCAGTCCGGAACCTAAAAGCCTTACAGTGATTGAGATAGGGAAAAATGTACTCAATCGGAAGGTAGACAATAGGTGTTACAGAAAAAATATCACATTGACCGGGAGCTCAACATTATCTTGCTCCTGAGTGGTGAAAATTGCCAACCTCTGGGCATTCTCAAAAGCTATTTGATTCGGGCGTTCCACCTCAGGGGAAACGCACCTTATTTCATAATAAAAACTAATGAGGATTTTAAAATCATCTATATAAGTGCAAAGCTTGATGGATATATAAACAAAATAAATCACTTTTTTACTAAGCCATAAACTAGTTGATATCCAATTTAATAACTCTTAACTAAGGATAAATTAGCTAACTATCCAACCATAAATAAGTAAACTTATCTCTAACAATAAGCAGAAAAAATATTAACTAAATTCTTGACAAGTTAGCTTACGCTAAAGCTAAAACTCTTTCTAAATAGTTATTATCCATTGCTGCCAAAAACTGTTTATTTTTTATCCCCCGCTTCACGCGGTTCTCTTTACCCAAAAGATTGACTGCTATCTGCCGTATTACTGCAAAGTTTTGTGGAGCATTATCTTTCCTAATCCGGCAGTCATCTTCTTTTAAAGCTACATCTAATACCCAATGCAATGAATTTTCTATTCCCCAATGGCTACGGACAGAATTAGCCAATTGTTTTGCATTTGACTCAAGACTACTAATAAAATAACGAGTCTCTACTGTTGTTTTATCATCCACTTGTCGGATAGATTCTACCATCCCAACACTTTTTAGATTTGACCAAACTGAATCAGGGTCAAGCTGAAACCCAATTCCAGGTAACATCACATAATTGCGGATTTCATGACGACCATGCCCTGTTTATTCGGTTTTATATATGCTATGTTGAAACTCTTGAAAACCTCTACTTATCCCTGACTTAAATAGCTGTTCTACTGACTCATACAGATTACCTTGGTTCTTTTTTAAAGAAATTACATAATCTGCATTTTGTTGCGTAATTAACTTCACTATCTCTTTCTGACACCCGATTGCATCAATCGTTACAATACATCCAGCTAATTCTAAAATCTTTAATAATTCGGGAATTGCTATAATTTCATTTGATTTCTCATCCACCTTCACCTGTCCCAACACTAATTTATTTGTAGTTGCCCATGCACTTACCATTTGGATTGCACTCTGGTCACTATTTTTATCATGAGAACCACATAAAGTTTTCCCGTCAATTGCCACAACTTCACCATCCGTTATCTTATGTACTGATTTCATCCAGTTCAAGAAACATTTTTGAAATTGTTGAGGATTCAATTGTGCAAATCCCCTTGCAAATGTGTCATGCGACGGGATGCCATTTGGTAGTTCTAAAAACGTTTTTAACCACTCATATTTTGTGCAGCCATACAGTTCAATTGCCACCCAACTACCTGCTCCACAAATTACTGCACAAATTGCAATGCTAAGAATGTCAATTAACTTGTGTCGTTTCGTCCGCTCTACTCTTGGATCTTCCATCTGTGCAAAGTGGTCAGTAATTGTGATTTTGGGCTTGAGCTTCACGCTTTTTGGGACTTTCTTCTTCTACTTTTACAATGACTTTACCATCAGACCCTCATTGCTCAACCTCCATATCATCAGCGATCGCTACCTTTCTCGCTTCTTAGTATACATGTACTATATTTAGATGCGTTCGCCCTGGGGTCAATACCCAGCGAACTCCCAAATCGCCAAGATTTGACAGGACCGTAGACAGAAGAAAACTGTGAATCTGGCAGAGATTGTGTTGCATTCATATTTGTTTCACTACGTAGAGTCTGTTGCTATCTTGCCTAATAGCTAACGAACCGTTCCCCGCAATAGTTCAGTATCAATGGGTTTGATTAGGTAAATTAACAGCAGATTCCAAATAATTGCTGCAATCAAAGGTAGTTTGCGAATTAGCTTGACAACTTTCGGCGCAGAAGTGCCCTCAATCTCTGCAATTTTCAAGTTGTAACCTGTACAGCGTTGCAGACGTGGGAAAAACTTGGGATGTTCGGTATTCAACATCACAGGAAAAGCCCGTCCTGCGGTTTCATTGGTGTTGCGGACAACTTGGCGATCGAATTCTGTGGCATCAAGTCCCAATGATTTGTAGAAGCCGGAACGTTCATGAACTGTCAAGGTGTGAGTAGCAAATACTGATAGCAAGAAAAAGCGACTCCACAGCCTAGATTTCCAGGTGTTCCATAGTTGCGGTTGAGAACGTAATAACGCCTTGAATATATCTCCGTGACGGTTTTCGTCCTGACACCAACTCTCAAAATAGCGGAAGATGGGGTAAAATTCGTTTTCCGGGTGCTTTTCTAGATGTCTGAAAATAATAATGTAACGCCAGTAGCCGATTTTTTCTGATAGGTAAACCGTGTAAAGTACGCACTCAATGGGGAAAAAGGTATAAGTGCGGGTTTTAGTAACAGTGGCTAAATCTAGGGAGACTTTAAAATCGCCCATTGCTTTGTTGAGAAATCCGGCGTGGCGGGCTTCATCACGCGCCATCAGTTGAAATATTTCCGCTAGCACTGGACTGCGATTTTTCAGCTTGCGGGATAATTCCTTGAATAGCAAGAAGCCAGAAAATTCAGAAATGCAAGAGCGTTCCAAATATTCTATAAACGCCTGCCTTGCTTCACCCTCAACGTGTTCCCAAGACTGCTCAAACGCTTCATCACGAACAAAATGGTGGCGGTTGTAGTCTGCCCGCATTTCTGCTAACATCGCCTGCAACTGAGTTTCTTGGGCAGACAAATCCAGGTTGGCTGCGGTTTCAAAATCTGTAGTGTAAAACCGAGGGGTGAGTACAGTTTCTTTGCTGGGGGTTTTAGTTTGTGGCTTGGGTAGAGTATTAACCATGAGTGATGCGGCAATTAAATAAATAGCTTTATAGTTATCAAATTATAATGAGGATGATTATTTGGCTAGACCTCTTTACAATCCTTTAGTAAAGCAGAAAAGCGAAAATTTAAACGGGAAGGCTTTGAGGACTTGGGTTGAAATAATTTATTAAGTTTTGAAACTTCTTTAAAATAATCATATTGTATAACTATATAGTTATTAAAGAGTCATCACCTTACTCAAAGTTTCAGAGGTTTTAATATGAGCCGTCATTCCAAGAATTGTCTGCAAGAATCTGGAAATCACACAACATTGCTGGCATCAGCTACCAACACAATACCCAAGGATTCACGGCAGCGATCGCAGCAATTCATGGAGAATTTACAAGATGAAATTTGCACAGCCTTAGAGCAACTTGATGGAAAAGCACGCTTTCAACAAGACCACTGGGAACGAGCAGAAGGTGGAGAAGGACGTACTCGCGTGATTCGAGAAGGGCGAGTGTTTGAACAGGGTGGTGTGAACTTTTCGGCAGTTTTGGGAAATAGCTTACCTTTGGCAATTTTGTCTCAACGGCCAGAAGCCGCAGGACATGAGTTTTTTGCCACAGGAACCTCAATGGTATTGCATCCCCGTAATCCATACGTACCAACAGTACACGTCAACTACCGCTACTTTGAGGCAGGCCCAATTTGGTGGTTTGGTGGTGGGGCTGATTTAACACCATACTACCCCTTTGCAGAGGATGCAGTTCACTTTCATCAGACGCTCAAAAATGCCTGTGATGTCCACCATCAAGAGTATTACCCAGCCTTTAAACTCTGGTGTGATGAATACTTCTACTTAAAACATCGCCAAGAACAACGGGGTATTGGCGGCATCTTCTTTGATTATCAGGATGCTAGTGGCAAGCTTTATGTTGGTTCTCAAACAGATAGTCCCGCAGCACTCTACAGTCAGCAAGTAGGAACGGTATCTCGTAACTGGGAAGATATCTTTGCCTTTGTGCAGTCTTGCGGTCAAGCATTTATACTTGCCTATTTGCCCATTGTTGAACGGCGACAGGAAATAGAATATGGCGCTCGCCAACGTCAGTTCCAACTGTACCGTCGGGGTCGTTACGCAGAGTTTAATCTGTTGTATGACCGGGGAACGGTTTTTGGTCTGCAAACCAACGGTAGAACAGAATCTATCCTGATGTCTCTACCACCTCTAGCACGCTGGGAATATTGCTATGAACTAAAACCAGGCACACCCGAAGCACAACTTACCGAAATTTTTCTTCAGCCCAAAGATTGGACGAATGTAACTTTTGTCCAAAAATAACAACATTTTTAGCAATAAGGGTTTCACCATGAGCAGCCATTTAGATGTTCGCTTGCGAGAAGGCACTAAAGATTCTCACACAATGACGGAAAACACTGCGTTTATGAAATGCTTTCTCAAAGGTGTAGTAGAAAAGAGCTTTTTTCGCAAATTGTTGGCGGATCTCTACTTTGTTTACAGCGCTTTGGAAGAAGAACTACAGCGCTATCAGCATCACCCGATCGTTGGGATGATGTACTTTCCCGAACTGCATCGTCAGGCAAATTTGGAGAAAGATTTAGCCTTTTATTACGGTGAAAATTGGCGATCGCAGATTGTTCCCTCTCCAGCGGGTCAGGTATATGTTAACCGGATTCGTGAGGTTGGCAACACACAACCGGAGTTACTGATTGCTCATGCCTATACTCGCTACATGGGAGATTTATCGGGTGGGCAAGCATTGAAAAAGATTGCACGATCGGCAATGGATTTACCAAGCGATCGCGGTACTGCAATGCATGAATTTGAACAGATTCCTACCCCGGAAGCTAGACGGGAATTTAAAGAGCAGTACCGTCAAGCATTGAATTTTCTACTTCTAAATGAAGCAATGATTCAGAAGATTGTAGACGAGGCAAATTATGCCTTTACTCTGAATCGAGATGTTGTTCATGAGTTAGAAGCAGATGTGAAGGCAGTTATTGGTGAGCATATCTTTGACTTGATTACTCGCCAAGATCAAGTTGGTAGCACACACACTGCTTCTGAAAGTGCTGGGGTAGAGATGATGAGAGTGGATTACAGCATTTAGCTATGTAGATGCATAGTAATATTTGGATATATTCTTCGCCTCAGCGCTTCATTAGATCTCTGCGTTTTTGTATCTTTTCCCAATCCCCAATCTGATTAAATTCGTGGTTGTTGAGGAAGTATTTAGTGAGATTTAATTCATTACAAACTTTGCCAGGGAAGCCCCAGTCTCTGCGTCTCGATTGGGTGGCAGTAGTATTTTTTACTACTATTCATGGTCTGGCATTGCTGGCTCCTTGGTTTTTCTCCTGGAGTGCATTGGGTATAGCTGTGTTTCTACACTGGCTATTTGGCAGTATCGGAGTTTGCTTAGGCTACCACCGATTATTGAGTCATCGCAGTTTTAAAGTACCTCGGTGGTTAGAGTATGCGATCGCCATTTTGGGTGCGCTATCTTTACAAGGAGGGCCAATCTTCTGGGTGGCTGGACATCGTTTGCATCATGCTCACACCGAAGATGAATACAAAGATCCCTACTCTGCACGCAGAGGTTTTTGGTGGAGTCACATGCTGTGGATTTTTTATCCCCGTCCAGAATTCTTTGAATATGAGCGCTATCAGCGATTTGCTCCTGATTTAGCGCGAGATACCTTTTATCGTTGGCTCAATCGCTACTTTCTACTACTGCAAATTCCAGTTGGATTGTTGCTTTATGCACTTGGCGGTTGGTCATTCGTTATCTATGGTGTGTTTTTCAGATATGTGATTCTCTGGCATACGACTTGGTTGATCAACTCAGTTACTCATATGTGGGGATACCGCACTTTTGACAGCAATGATAATTCTCGTAATCTTTGGTGGGCAGCTATTCTCACCTATGGCGAAGGGTGGCACAATAATCACCATGCTTATCCTCATGTAGCCAAATGTGGTTGGCGCTGGTGGGAAATCGATATGACTTGGTGGGCAATTGGATTGTTGAAAACAGTCGGTTTGGCAAAAGATGTCAACTTGCCACCCGTTCGGGCGATAAAAGCTGGAGATTTGTAGATTTTGTCGCAACCTGTAGGTATAAGAGTGGAAGTTGTTTTGCCAGATTTAGCCCTTTTCTCAACCTCAAGCATTTATTTTTAATGACTATGCAAAGCTTCCAGTTGAAGCTGTCGCTCTGGCTACTCCTACTGTTGCTAGCTAGTTGTTTGTTTTTGTTCCTCAACTCCACAATATCAGCGCTCTCTGTCTAGAGAGCGCTTTTCTCGTTTACAAGTTATACCATTTCACTAAAATTTTGATACAAATTCTTTCCCCTCTGCTCCCCTGCTTGCCTAAATGTATCAACCTTAAAGTGAAACGGTATTAGGGACAAAGTTTCACATGGAAATCCCCAACTAGTACAAAGCGGCGTAAATAAACCTACCATTTCAAACAGGCACAAGCTTTGATATATCAATCTTTTGAATGCGTGACTTTTGCGTAGCGGTACTAGTTGTTGATGAGATGCCGATGCTGTACAGCCATTAATTGTTGTAACTCAGCGAGCTACCCACGAAGCATCACCCCAGACATTAGAAACTGCAATAGATTTATACAAAATATAACTATATAGTAATATAAAATAAATAATAAATTGAACCCTTATGTCAAAGACCCTTTCTCCAAAAAATACTTCAGAAGTCCTTGCTCCCGTTGCTGAGTATTTCAAGGTACTGTCTGAAACCAGTCGCTTACAGATTTTGAGTTGTCTGAGAACCGGGCCAATGAACGTCACCAAAATGGGTGAAGCTACGGGTTTAGGACAAGCGAATCTCTCAAAACATTTAAAAGTGTTGACTCAAGCGGGTTTGATATCTCGTCAGCAAAAGGGAGTTAGCGTCTACTATGCTATTAGTGACCCTATAATTTTTGATTTATGCGAATTAGTTTGCGATCGCATTGGCAATCAAATACAAAAACGCGCTAAAGAATTTGAACATATTAAAGCCTTTAGCACCCTCTCAAAATAACTGTCTCCTCAGTTAAGAAAAGGAAAAGTTTCAAGAATTTCGCAACTGACACATATATTTTTTGTTACGCATGTCAAGAGTTAAAAATCCAAAAAACCTGGCTCGACTTTTGACTTTTGACATCCTCTACGAAACAATATGACAGTATTTTTATTTTAAAGATATTATTAATTATCCTATTTTAACTTGAACTCAACTTTTGTTTTAGTTATATTATCATTATTTGGTAAAGCTTTTTCATTCCAATACATAAAGATAATTTATTTAATTAAGATTTTATATTTTGTAATAGTGCAATGCTCTCCAATTATTTATCAGGTTATGAAACTGATTTCAAGCAAATCCTTCATCAAATTAGGATGCTGGCTGTGCAAATTCACCAGTCCCTTGAATTGAGTGAAATTCTCAACATTATTGTCGCCGAAGTTAGAAAAACCTTAGAAAGCGATCGCGTCGTTATCTATCGCTTCTTGCCTGATGGAGATGGAGTAATAGCTGAAGAGTCTGTAAGTCATACATGGAGACCGATTTTAGGGCAATTAATTTATGACCCTTGCTTCAATGCGACATGGGTAGAGCGATATCAAGAGGGACAGATTAATATCATTGAAGACATTGATACTAAACAGCTTGATCCCTGTTACAAAAAATTATTAATGAGTTTGCAGATTAGAGCTAATTTAGTAGTACCTATTTTAATAAATAGTCATAAAAATAATGGAATTTCTAGTACATCTCCTCATCTGTGGGGCTTGCTAATTGCTCATCAATGTAGTAGTCCACGTAAGTGGAGTTCTTTAGAGACTGAGTATCTCCAACTGGTAGCAGCAGAACTAGGAATCGCTCTTAGGCAAATAAAATGCCATCAGCGATTGGCTACGCCCTGCCAATCTCTAAGTACAACCCAAGTTGCCAATCAGATTGATCGAGAAACATTGAGATCAATTGAAGCGCTACGTGATACCAATTTGATGATCTCGCTTTACACGATGGATGGTTTACCGTTGATGCAAAACCCCGCAGCCCTCCGCTGTTATGGGAGTAGCTTGCACGCTAACTCATCAACCGAAAATAGTTTTCTGTCCCACTTTGTTGACAAGAATGTTGGGCAACAAGCTATCGAGTTGATTAATTTAGGTGAAATGTTCAGCATTGAAACCCAGGTGTTTACAAACCAGGGGATTCGGTGGCATTGTATTGACACACAATGTACCCGCGATCCTGTAACGGGTAACTCCACGATCCTCGTCAACGAAAAGGATATTACCAAGCAACAAGCTGCACTACAAGAACGCCAGCGTATGGAAGAAGCGCTGCGAGAAAGTGAACAACGCTATCGTTCTGTAATTACAGCGATGGCAGAAGGTATTGTCCTATATTGTTCCTTGTAAGCGCAGCTCATGAAGTCTGTTGAGTACATAAAGATCTTTCTTGTCCACTTTTGCTGATCCTGCTTTAGCAATTGGTGTTTCCCCTTCTGGTACGTAAACTCGTCGCAAAATTGGTTTGAGACAATCAGCGTTAGCGAAGCGGTAGCGAGTCTTCGAGCGTCTGCTCATCCTCACACCACAACTCAACTTCTGCGTCTGGATAAGCAGCTTGAATTTGTTCTACTTCTATGGCTCCTTCTGTCCAAGATTTACTGTTTGTTATGCATTAAGTTAAGCAGCAACGCTCCTTCGCGTTTCACGAATCACCAATGGTGGAAACTATGTTGTTTGTTGCTTGAGTGCGATCGCATAATAGCCATTTCATACTTAAACAGCATTTTAAACTTTCTTAATTCGCAATATAGTTAATTAGTTATATAATAAATAAAAAAGCTTGCAAAAGTAAAATATAAACAGGACTTACGCAAAATTATGAAAAAACGAACCACAGAGGACGCAGAGGGCACGGAGAAATAAGAGGAAGAGAGAGTTCTTGCGTAAGTCCTAATAAACTAAGTTACCTAAAACCAACGCTGAAATAAGAAGGTATAATTTAATGCGAGAAATTCTATCCTTAGAAAGTCCCTCAATGTCGAGGCGACAATTACTAAACTTTCTCACAGGTGCAGTTGTTGCCACTACAACTGGCACCCTACTGTATCCTGCGGCTAAATTCTTTGTTGCCCCCACAGAAATGGGCAAAGATGGTTCTATCCTTGCTAAAGATATTAATGGACACCTCATTCTTGCTAGCCAGATTTTAGTTGAGCCTTCTGGAACTCGTGCTTTAGTCGCGGGTTTAGCAGCAGAACCAACTTACCTAACAGTACAGTCAGATGGCACTCTGCATACTTGGGGAATTGTCGATAACTGCACCCATTTGGGTTGTACCTTTCCCTGGAATCCCAATGACAATCAATTTCAATGTCCCTGTCACGGTTCTCGTTATGATGCTGATGGCAGAGTAATACGCGGCCCTGCGCCTCTTCCTCTCAAGATCGTTAGCGTTAACTTAGAAGGGGAGTATATCCGAATTTCTCCCTGGACAGAAATTGACCCCCGCACTGGGCAAAAACCTTGGTGGGTTTAGTAATATCTGTTTGAGTCTATTTGAGTGGGCTGGAAACTTGTAGGGGTTAAGTAAGAATTTTGATTTACCCAGGAGGTTTTTTATGACACCATACAGACAAACAACCCCAGACTGGTTAAAACGTCTGTTTGCTTGGGGAATGGCGAAAGCAAACACCGCAGACCACAGTGCTATCAAGTTGCAGGGTTGTAGCAGTTATGAAACTATGGCACAACTCAAACAGGCTTTCTTTGCAGATTTACACGGACAAGTTTTAGAAATTGGGCCAGGAGCAGGAGCAAATCTTTCTTATTATCCCACTGATATCCACTGGATTGGCATTGAGCCAAATCTCTTCATGCACTCTTATCTCAGGCAGGAAGCCGAACGCTTGAGTTTAGATAATATTGAGTTACGCTTAGGGACAGCAGAAAGGCTAGAGGTTGAAGATAGCAGCATTGATGTTGTTGTCAGTACCCATGTCCTCTGTTCTGTGACTGACCTCGCAACTACCTTACGAGAAATCAGGCGGGTACTCAAACCTGATGGTCGTTTCCTATTTATTGAACACGTTGCAGCACAATGCAGTACTTGGACGCGCAGAATTCAAGATGGGATTGAACCAGTTTGGAAGGTAATGTTCGATAATTGTCACCCCAACCGCGAAACTGACAAAATTTTAGAAAATTTTGGTTTTGAGAGCGTTGATTATCAACAGTTTAATCTTTCTTTTCCTATTGTTAGTCCTCATATTGCAGGAGTAGCTAGGAAGAAAACTATCGAAATAGTCTAACAAGATTCAAAAAGTTGAATTAACACTCAAAATGTCTAAGCTCGAAGGAATAAAAATGGAAACTACAGTTAAGGATAGAAGATAAAAAACAATGGAACTTTCAAAGAAAAACCTTAATCAACGCCTTAACCAAATCTACGACGTGATTATTGTTGGTGGTGGTGCGGGGGGACTTTCTGCGGGTATTTACTTGCAGCGTTTTCGCCTTTCTAGTTTAATTATTGACAAAGGTAAAGCTCGTTCTTTCTGGATGCAGGAATTACATAATTATTTAGGTTTACCACCAGATACTCCTGGAAGGACATTACTGCAAAAAGGAAAGGAACATTATGCCTTCCTTGAAGGTGATTTTCTCAATGCTTATGTTGAAGAAGTTGTAGATGAGGGAGAAACCTTTGCAGTCAAGGTGAAAGTAGGGCGTGTAAATAGCGTTTCTGCTGTGTTTCGCTCTCGGTATTTGATTGCTGCCAGTGGTATTATTGACAATTTGCCGCCTTTAGAAGAAATGCAAAATGTTTATGAGTATGCTGGGTATAATTTGCATGTTTGCATGGTCTGTGACGGCTATGAGATGACAGATAAAAAATGTGGTTTTTTTGCGGGTAGCGAGGCAAGTATTGAAGAAATGGTGTTTAATTTAAGCTGGTTTACACCTTACATTACTGTGTTTACTCACGGAAGTTTTGAAGTGAGTCCACAAATGCGCTACAAACTCCAGGAACATGGTTATCCTTTGGTAGAAACGCCGATTAAGCAATTCTTGGGACAAAATCACTTGATGACTGGTGTGGAACTCGTTGATGGTTCGGTGATTGAGTTAGAAACAGGTCTGATTTCAATGGGTTCCCGCTATCACAATACCTATTTGCAAGGGATAAACCTGGAGATGAAAGGAGGTAATTTAGTCACAGATAAGATGTGTCGGACTTCCCACCCGCGCATTTTTGCCATTGGTGACTTGAAGGTAGGGTTGAATCAGGTAGCCATCGCTGCGGGGGATGGTGCTTTAGCTGCTACGCAAATTTGGCGAGATATTCGTCGTGCTGCTGGTGCGCGTCGTTGGGAAGAAAATTTAAAAGTCAGTGTCTAGCAAATCAATCTGGAGAGTTTTTCTCTCCATAAATTTTATTTTCAAAGCTAGTAGTAAAGATTTTTCTCAAATTGATTGTAAACAAACTATATTACTATATAGTAAAATAACCAAACAGGTTTTTTGACATCTAAATTCGGATGCCAGTAGGAATCGTAGCTAATGTAGTGTGGGAGTGCTGTTTGATTCTGGCTGTATTCATATAGTTATCGGGGGGAATTATGGCTCGGATTGTAGTGATTGGTGCCGGACTGGGGGGATTACCCACAACCTACGAACTGCGACGACTGCTGCCCAAAGAGCATCAAATTACCCTGATTTCCAATACTCCAAAGTTTACTTTTATTCCTTCCTTACCTTGGGTGGGGTTGAATCTTAAATCACTGAAAAATATTCAGTTGAATCTAGAGAAGCTTCTAGCAAACCGAGGAGTTGAGTGGGTATTGGCAGGAGTTAGCCAAATTCAGCCAGAATTACAGCAAATCGTTGTTGGGGACACTGTTATTCCCTACGATTACATCATCATTGCTACGGGTGCAGAATTAGCATTGGACGCACTACCAGGACTAGAGGAAACAGCCGGATATGTGCAGTCAGTGTGTAATCCTCCCCATGCACTCAAAGCTGCCGAAGCCTGGAGAAAGTTTCTTGCTAATCCAGGACATCTAGTGGTAGGAGCAGTACCAAGAGCCAGTTGTTTTGGCCCGGCTTACGAGTTTGTATTATTAGCCGACTGGGTATTACGGCGACATGGATTGCGAGATCAAGTGCCAATTACTTTTGTCACTCCAGAACCCTATGTCGGACATTTGGGAATTGGCGGGATGGCTAATTCTGCGGAGTTGGTAAAAAAACTACTCCACCAAAGAGAAATTACAGTGATTGAAAATGCAGCCATTACCCGCATTGAATCCGAAACAATTTTTCTTGCAGACGATCGCACTCTACCGTTTCAATACTCCATGCTGCTACCCCCATTTCGAGGGCCGTGTTTTTTGCGGGAAGCACCTTATTTAACCGATCAAAATGGATGTCTGCCCGTACTTGCAACTTACCAACATCCTCAGTTTTCTTCAATCTATGGAGTGGGGGTAATTACTCAACTCAAACCACCAGAACAAACCCCAATTCCCATAGGTGTACCCAAAACAGGACAGATGACCGAGGCTATGGCGATCGCAGTTGCTCACAATATAGCAGTGCAGCTAGGCGCGATTTCTGCCCCGCTTGTAACTCCAACCTTAGAGGCAATTTGTTTGGCAGATTTTGGAGATACCGGCATTGCATTTCTCGCAGATCAGGTTTTACCAGATCCTAGAACTGGAGAACGCAGAAGGGCAGTAGCGAAAGAAGGACGCTGGGTGAGTTGGAGTAAAACTGCTTTTGAGTGGTTTTTTCTCACCAAGATGCGTTGGGGTGTAGCGTTTCCTTGGTTTGAGGAATGGGGATTAAAAGCGATGGGATTATCGCTGGTACAGCCAATCAACGATTTTGAATTTTCACAAAACCCTCAATTTCAAAAACTCGTTTAACAACTTGGAGGTGAATAGATGAAATGCGATCGCCTAATAAAACTAGAAAATTGTTCTTTGTAGTCACTAAATTTTTGGAGTAACACTATGAAAGAATTATTTTCACCTGAATGGATGCAAATTTACGCCCAAAAATGGAACGCTGAACCGGAATTAACAGATGCTCTAAGCAAAATTCATTTTAGTTCTGTGAGGGAGCAACGCGATTTTGTGAGGTCGGGTAAAAAAGTGCGATCGCTAAAACTTTC
>NZ_CAWUDO010000157.1:0-13074 GCF_963920935.1 Nostoc sp. CCY 9925
GTCAACTGAAAATTAAATAAAATAAAAAGCGCTCTCCCAAAAGGAGGGCGCTTTTGATAGCAATAGGACTTATGCAAAATCATGAAAAAAAGAACCACAAAGAACGCATAGACACGTACCCTTCGGGAAGCAAGCTACGCGGAGCGTCTCATAGAGAAGTGGCTTCCCGCAGGGTAAGCTGTGGCGTATTTAATTTGCACAACCAGGGCGGGCAAGATGCCCACCCCACAAGAGATTCATTTTTTTGAGAATGCAAATTAAAATATTTTTAGTTTAGGACACAAAGGAATAAGACTTTTACAGGGTTACTGCGTAAGTCTTAAACAAATATGTGTTTATGGATAGAAGACAAATTTTCTGTATGGGTTCTCATCTGAGTGTGCGGTAGTGCAAGAATAACTCACTTCCAACCCGACGAGTTTCAATGAGTTCGAGTTTAGGTGCGGCACTGGGAAGAAAACCCTCGCCGTCCACGGGAGTAGGCGCACTTGCTCCTCCATAAATAACGGGCAAAATGGTCAACCACCAATCATCAACTCGCCCTGCCTGTACTAAAGAAGCTGTTAAAGAGCCACCTCCCAAAGCAAAAATTTTGCGGATACCCCGCTCTGCTATTAAGTCATAGGCTCTATCCCAATCCAGGTCTGTATCGCCCAGTTCGATTAATTTGGCGAGTTTGTCTAGGGTTGTTGCATCAGAACTGCGTTCTATAGCAGTCTGTGTCGTAAATATCCATCGCTCAATGTCCTGACGAAAAAAATCCATATCCGGCGATAGATTAAGCGAAGCTGTGACAACGCAGGTAATTGGCTGGGGAGACTGACCCCGAAACTGACGTGCTGCCAACAATTCGGGATTCTGAATTGTAAAGGCTATCCCTTCATTCCGAACTGTCCCCGCTCCCATTAGGACTAAATCGGCTAGAGAGACTTGATACTCCAAGTGTTCGCCATCAACTGGGTAGGAATTACGGGGTGCTTTAGAATCCACAGGACTAATTTTCCCGTCAGCCGTCATAGCAAGAATTACAGTTGTTTGGATAGTTGACATAATTACGCCGTGAGAGTTGAGTAGACTTCTTGTGGAAGTGGGGAAAAGGGTAAGGGGTAAAGGGGAAAGGAATGAAGAGGAGGGGAAAAGGGAAAAGGGATAAAGCAAAAGAGTCTTCCTTTTCTCCCTTAGCTCGACTTTATCCAAAATTAAGAATTTGGCTTTCCTTATAGAACAAAAACCCTAGCTTTTTGGCAAAAACTTTTTCCATTTTTGCAAGAGGTCTAATTTATTGTGCAAAAAACAGACTGGGGATTGGGTTGGAGGCGGAAAGTGCTATTCTGACTGCACAAACTACTATTACTCGAGCACATGAACCAAAATCAGATTGAGCAAATTGAGTTGAATTTACGCGCTAAAGCCTTGAATCAACGCAAAGCTGCCTTAGATGAACTGGCAGAATTTCCATCTGAAGTTGCCGTTGCAATACTCCAGAAGCTAGTTAATGAAAAAGACGTTGCACTTTGTCGCCTTGCGGTGATGGGTTTAGGTAACCACCGGACTGAAGCTTCATTTCTAGCTTTGCAAGAAATACTTGAACATAACCAAGATCCTAATGTACTATCGGAAGCTGCCAATTCGCTTTTTGAATTTGGCGAGGTGACAATTCCTTTACTCCACCAGTTATTTGTGCGGTCTGACAACTGGTTAGTTCGCCAGACGGTGATTTCTTTGCTCATGGAAACCAAGGAACATGAAATTTTATTAGCTGTTGCAATTGAAGCTTTGAAGGATGAAACACAAAGTGTTGAAGAAGCAGGGATTGTCGCCCTTGGCCAACTATTAAAATCATCTTTGAAGAATCAAGCTTTGGTGCTGTTGACAGAACTTGCACAAGATTCATACTGGCGAAACCGATGGCAAACTGCGATCGCTTTGTCTGGCATTCAAGACCCCCAAGCCAAGCTGTTAATCGCCAAACTCCAGCAGGACGAGCATTTTCGGGTAGTAGCAGCAGCTTTAGAAGCTACATCCGACTAAATCAAATCTTGTTTCAACTATTAACATTCGCTGATAAGATAACCATCCACCTAAAACCATGGTTACAGCAAACACTACTAAAAACCAAAAGTGTTTGCCCAATGCCAATGCAGGTATGAGCTAGAAAAATTCCTAAAAAATAGGATAAGTAGAACGGTGCAAATAAACACAGGTACAACAATTGACAAAGTAGCGATCGCCCCTAGTTAGCTTTCGCTTGAGCGTGGATTTGATTTGCACAAGGACGGCCTTGTTCAATATCGGTAATATTAGCAAAAGTTGTCTGTGCAATATTATGGAGAGCTTCGGCTGTAAAAAAGGCTTGGTGTCCGGTAATAAGTACGTTGGTAAATGTTGTCAAGCGCTGAAAAGAGTACATCGTAACTTGATATTGAAAGCAGCGATGTCTACCACGGACTAAGCCTGTGCGTCTGTGAACACTGGAAATTTGAGGAATTGCTGGCTGTGGAATTTATAACTCAGTGGCTTGATGGAGTGATGCGATCGCAGTTTTTGACGACACTTCAATTCATGGTAGCCCAATTCAACCAAACAAGACTAAATTGATTTGTTGTCATCAACAGACTAATCTTGGCAATGTAGATATTAGGTAAAGCACAATAACTTGCATTATAGGAAATACTGATGAATCGTTCAAAATTAGTTGCCATTCTTACAGGTGCGATTTCTGTTATTTTAGCGATCGCCTACCTCATCCTCGTCCAACTGTTAGACTACCGGGACATGAAACCCGCCCCCATTAGCCAATTTGAGCAAGCGCCTGCGATTATTTCTCAGTTTTGGCAGATTGACAAAATTGCCAAAGTGTAATTCGCATTCAGTTGATTTGTATCTGTTCTTATTTATGGCAGTTTTGATTGAAATAGGGACGCACAGCTAGCTGTGCGTCCCCTACTTAATGTCTATCGATAAAACTAATGATGACTATTGATTAATGCCACATCCGATTCATAGATAAATAACAATAGCTATTATTTATTGCTCAAATACTATATATATAAGATTTAATTACCATAATTATCTTAGATTTATTTAAATAAAGTAATTCCATTTGGACGCAGATAACGGTAAGCTGTTTCTAACAAAATTAAATAAATATAAATTCGCGTTAATTGCGAGTGCTGGGTTTACAGGGATCAACGCAAGTTGATTTAAAACAGCAAAATTGTGATGAAATATATAGAGGTTTATTCATGGCTCAGTTTCTATTGGAGACTGTTTGGCTAGTTCCGTGCTATGCCTTAATAGGGGGATTATTGGCCGTGCCTTGGTCGCCGGGGATCATTCGCAAAACAGGCCCAAGACCGGCGGGTTATGTCAACTTGGTAATGACATTTTTGGCATTCCTACATAGTGTCATTGCCTTACAAGCAACTTGGAATCATCCACCCCAAGAAGTATTCATTCCTTGGTTATCTACCGCTGGTTTAGACTTAACTATTGCCTTAGATATATCTTCCATTAGTGTCGGCGCTTTAGTAACAATCACTGGGTTGAATTTGCTGGCGCAGATTTATGCCATCGGCTACATGGAAATGGATTGGGGTTGGGGACGCTTCTATTCCTTGTTGGGATTATTTGAAGCCGGACTTTGCGCCCTTGCTTTGTGTAATAACTTGTTCTTCAGCTATGTAATTTTGGAAATCCTGACGCTGGGAACTTACCTATTAGTTGGCTTATGGTTTAGTCAGCCTTTGGTGGTTACAGGTGCTAGAGATGCTTTCTTAACCAAACGGGTGGGAGACTTGTTCTTGCTGATTGGTGTGTTGGGGTTATGGCCTCTAGCTGGAACTTGGAATTACACAGAGTTAGCCGAGTGGGCGACTACAGCCAACGTCAACCCAACAGTCATTGGATTGGTGAGTTTAGCTTTAATTGCCGGGCCGATGGGTAAATGTGCTCAGTTCCCGTTGCATCTGTGGTTGGATGAGGCGATGGAAGGCCCTGTTCCCAGTACGATCTTGCGGAACTCGGTAGTAGTTGCTAGTGGTGCATGGGTGTTGATTAAACTCCAACCGGTGTTAAGCCTCTCACCGATAGTTTCCTCAGCAATGGTAGGGATTGGTGCGGTTACAGCTTTGGGTGCTTCGTTAATCGCGATCGCTCAAATCGATCTTAAACGCTGTCAATCCTATTCTGTCAGCGCATACATGGGTTTAGTATTCATCGCTGTGGGAGTGCAACAAGACGAAGCAGCACTATTGTTAGTCCTCACCCATGCCATATCCGCAGCACTATTGGTGATGAGTACTGGCGGAATTATCTGGAATAGCATCACCCAAGACGTAACCCAACTTGGTGGACTGTGGAAGCGTCGCCCAATTTCCGCAATCGCTTTTATTTTCGGTAGTTTGGGGTTAATTGGTTGTCCACCACTGGGTAGCTTTTGGGCGCTGATGGAATTGGCAGATGGGTTGTGGGAAACTCAACCTTGGTTAGTGGGAATAATCATCGGGGTAAATGCTTTAACCGCAGTAAGTTTAACCAGAGAATTCGCTTTAGTTTTTGGTGGTAAAGCCAAACAAATGGCTCAGCGATCGCCTGAAGCTCACTGGCCTATGGTTCTACCGATGATGATTTTACTTGGCTTTAGTCTAAATCTGCCTTTTGTGTTGCAAAGCTTATCACTTTTACCAGATTGGGTAAATCTGAATAAAGATGTCGCACTACTTTTAAATTGGTCAAGTATTTTCGGTTGCACTATCACTGGTGTGATTTATTTCAGCAATATTCCCAAACCGATTCGTTTGCCTTGGAAAGGTTTACAAGATTTAATCGCATACGATTTTTACACACCCAATATCTATCGGATGACGATTATTTTCACCGTTGCCCAAATTTCGCAACTTGCCGATATGATTGACCGCTTTGTAGTTGATGGCATTGTTAATCTTGTCGGTTTATTCTCCCTTTTGGGCGGCGAAAGTCTCAAGTACAGCACCTCTGGTCAAACCCAGTTTTATGCCTTCACCGTGCTTTTAGGAGTAGGTGTTTTAGGAATGTGGGTAAGTTGGCCTTTTTGGGGCATACAGTTCTTAGATTTGATTTTCTAAATCTCGACATTCGGGTAGTTAATACTCGTTTTTTTAAACCTGATTCTAATATTGTGAGGAGAATTCCATGAGCATACAAAATCCGAAAATCAATGTTTCCCGCAGAGGTTTACTGAAGTTTGGTGCGGGTGCTATCGGTACAGGTGTTTTAACAGCTGGAATTGGTTCCAACTTAATTACACCGGAAAAATCTTTAGCACAAGAACCTCCAGCAAAACCTCCAGCAAAACCTCCAGCAAAAGAAGAAGAAATAACTCCCGATCGAGCATTGCAAGAGTTATTAGATGGGAACGATCGGTTTGTTAAAAGCAAACGTAAAAACCCCCATCAAAGTTATTCGCGTTTAGCCGAAGTTGCCAAAGGTCAAAACCCCTTTGCTTCTATTCTGGGCTGTGCAGATTCACGAGTTCCTTCTGAGATTGTCTTTGACCAAGGACTGGGAGATTTATTTGTTTGCCGGGTAGCTGCTAGTGGCTTAACCGCAGTTTATTTTGTCATTCTTCTCAACCGCACATGTTTTGGCAGACTTGATAACTTAGCCTACTATCCCAAAGTTCTTTGGTCTGAGAAAATCCCAGCATTAATTTTGGCAGCTTTCATCATCTTTTTGGGAATACAACCCACTTGGTTAGTGCGTTGGAGTGAGTCCACGACTACAACAATGGTAGCTGCAATTCCCTCCATAGAAAAAACTACCATCTCTCAAGTACCACTGGAGTATAAATAGGAGTTAGAATGGGCTACGCCCCGCTGCGCTAACAGAATTTAGAATTCTGAATTCAATACTTACCGCGTACCTTTGTTAACAGTTGTTTTTGTCCCAATGGTGTGATGGTTGGTGAATTTAGTCAAATATGGTAAATTCGCCAGCTATCACACCTACTCAGCAAAATTTTGGGCAATTACTCTTTTTATTGCGATTATTGCCCTGTTTGGCTTTAATTATGCTGGAGTCACTTTATGGATAACTTGTATAGCTGGCACAATTTATAGCATTGAAGAAATAGCGATGACGCTAATATTGCCAGTTTGAAAACATGATGTTTTAAGCATTTTTCACGCGTTGAATATTCGTCAAGAATTAATAACACCAATTAGCGAGTACCATGACAGCAATTAAAACAGCTACTAAATTACCTCCTTCCAAACATGAATTTTCTGAAGTCATTCATCGCCTAGAAGCTGGCGGTGCAATGTTACCCGATACCCCGGAAAATTTGATGCAAATTATCGGGTTATACAAAGCTTATGCTGTGCCAATGGATTTTTATTGGCGAGACTTACTTTATATTGCTGAAAACGTATTTTTAGACCCTTTGCCTTTCTTTAAATACTTCTTGCCCAAAGAGTATTTGGACTTACATAATCATTACGCTGGTGATGATGCCGATTTACGAATTTGGCGCGGTGAAGCCACAGCCCACCCAGAACTTTTGGCATTTATTGAAAAAGGTGAAACTTTCAAAATGCCCAAGTTATTGCATCACTTGTTCCACGATCGCATTAACATGGAATTTGCCGAAGCTTGTATGCGGGCAATGTTGTGGCACCGAGGTATGGGCGGTCAATTCGACCCTTACCTAGATTCCGACGAATATAAAGCCAACGCCGATAAGGCAATTAAAGCTTACTTCCAAGGCAACCCAGCGATGCTGGCACTTTACAAACTGTTCCCCGATATGTTTTTGGAACAGTGTCGCCAGATGTCATACTACGCTAACTTGGGTTTGTTCTGGGAAGTCATGGCGCCGGTGTTTTTTGAAATGTCCGACCGCTACGACGAAGGCACCATTAGCACTGTCCCAGAAGCGATGAATTTCTTAGTTAATGGTATATTTGCGATCGCAGGTCGTCCAATTTACCATCACGTTTATATTCGTGGCGAATGCTACGAAATTATCCCCAAATCTAAGGGTTTCATGTGGTTATATGAAGCAGCGTTACCCTACGTCGAAGCTGTTTTCTACCGTACCGCACCTTTTAGAGGGACAAAATCTTATAATGCCCAAGCACGTCAAGTACCAGAAGACCAAAAAGACTTTCACTATGGCATTCTTTACGCTGATGTATTTCCAGTAGGTACTGCTGGCATTCCCCCCACATTATTAATGCAAGATATGTTGCATTTTTTACCCCCCTATCTTGTTGATTATTACAAACAAC
This sequence comes from Nostoc sp. CCY 9925, assembly GCF_963920935.1. Taxonomy (NCBI): domain Bacteria; kingdom Bacillati; phylum Cyanobacteriota; class Cyanophyceae; order Nostocales; family Nostocaceae; genus Nostoc; species Nostoc sp. CCY 9925. Next base: position 7,269 of record NZ_CAWUDO010000157.1, read on the forward strand.
ATTGCCGGGGTGAAGAAGATATGCTGATTCAATTGGGAGTTAGTTTTCAACGGTCAATGTATTGTGTAACTTCTGCGGTAATTCAAGCTTTACGAACTGCACTTTTATACCCATTAGATGACCCAAATCCTAAACATTTACAAGCCAATCGAGACTTCTTTGAAATGCAGCTAAATCGCTTTACTCGTCCTGAATATAACATTCGTGATGCTGCACGTTTGGGGAGTATTCAAATGCAAGATTATCGATAAGAGATCCCCCCAACCCCCCTTTTTAAGGGGGGCTTAATTCTCTGCATTAAAAAGTAGATTTAATTCTCTTGAATGCTGTTAACTGTTAACAGTCAACCGTCAACAGCGAACACAAAAATATGTTTACTCCACTCTTTGCAACTGTGCTAATCTTGGGTCAACGATTTTTTGCCCCAAACTGGCAAATTTAATCGCTACAGACAACTTATTACCTGCTCCGAAAACGTGGGTTATTTCACCTAGACCAAAAGTTTTATGTAATACGCGATCGCCTACTTGCCAATTGTGCGTTGTATCTTGCTTAACGCTAGAATTAGAAGCACTTTTGGTATAAGTTTGACGACTCATGCGTTGGGTAGCTAATAATTCTTCTGGTAATTCACTGAGAAATTGCGAAGGCATAGCTGGTTCGCGGGAACCATACAAACGACGTTCGCGTGCATGTGATAAATACAACCTTTCTTGGGCGCGAGTAATTCCCACGTAACACAACCGACGTTCTTCTTCCAAAGACGCAGGGTCACTCAGCGAACGATAACCAGGAAATAGTCCCTGTTCTAATCCCACCAAAAATACTACAGGGAATTCTAGCCCTTTGGAGGCGTGTAAAGTCATCAAAGAAACAGCTGTTTGTCCTTCTTTTAAGTTATCTAAATCGGAACTGAGGGCGGTACTTTGGAGGAATGCTGTCAGCGAAATATCTTCGTTTTCTTCTTGAAATTGTAATGCGGCATTGTAAAGTTCCTGGACGTTTTGTACTCTATCTGTGGCTTCATCTGTGCCTTGACTCATTAAGTCTTGAACGTAACCAGAATCTTCTAATATGCCTTGCAAAACTTCAGTTACGGGAAGGGTGCCGATTTGTCCTTGCCAACGGCTAATCATTTCGGCAAAGCTATTTACAGCTTTTGTTGCCCGTCCAGCTAATGTATTAACTGATGTTTCATCGCTGAGTATTTCCCACAAAGTTGTACCTAATTGTTGAGAGGCATTCACCAAAGCATCAATGGTGGTTTTGCCAATTCCGCGCCGGGGAGTATTGATAACTCGTAATAAACTTACTGTATCAGATGGATTGGCGATCGCTCTTAAATAAGCAATTACATCTTTAATTTCTTTGCGATCGTAAAATTTCATTCCTCCCACAACTGTGTAAGGAATTTGATACTTAACTAACAATTCTTCAAAGGGACGAGATTGGGCATTTGTCCGATATAGTACAGCAAAACTACCCCAGTTTAACTCTGGATTTTTATGTTCTAAAGTACGAATTTGACCAATTACAAAGTCAGCTTCTTCTAGTTCATTATCGGCTTTGTGAGCATAAATCTGCTCGCCGGCCCCCCGTGTTGGTTTGAGAATTTTATCAATTCGTTGGGTGTTATTTTCAATTAGTTCATTAGCCGCTTGCAGAATATTTTCACAAGAGCGATAGTTTTCTTCTAGCTTGACCATCGTCCGGGTATCATCATCTGCCAAACCATCGCCAAAATCATTCTGAAATTCTAGTAAGATTGTGAAATCTGCCATCCGAAAACTGTAAATTGATTGGTCTGCATCGCCGACAACAAAAACTGAGCGATTTTTCCATTCCCATTCGCTCTTTTTGGTTTCGCCATTAGTCACCAATAAATGAATCAGTTGATATTGAGTCCGGTTAGTATCTTGATATTCATCTACAAGGATATGGCGAAACTTGCGATGCCAGTAATCCAATACTTGCTCGTTTTGTTGAAATAATCTAGTAGGTACGAGAATTAGATCGTCAAAGTCAAGAGCATTGTTTTCTGCTAGTTTATCTTGATAACGATTATAGACATCAGCAATTACTCTACCGCGATAATTCGGTTGTTCTTGTTCAAATTCTTGGGGTGAAAAGCCTTGGTTTTTGGCGTTACTAATAGCGTAGCGGACAGAGCGGGCATCAAATTTTTTATCGTCTAGATTTAACTGTTTGGTGACAATTTCTTTGATGAGAGTCATAACATCTGATTCATCAAAGATAGAAAAATTGCGATTCCATTGGCGTCCTTTTTCGTCTTGATATTTTTCAATATCAAAGCGGAGAATCCGCGAAAATAGACTGTGGAAGGTACCGCACCACAAATGTTTAATAGTGTTTTTGTAAACTTGCGATCGCAATTGCATTTGTTGGTATTCTGTCAACAAATCCAACCGCTGACCGTGTTGTTTCATTGCTTCTTCTTGTGCAAACAGCCGTTGAATCCGGTCTTTCATTTCCCGTGCGGCTTTGTTGGTAAAAGTAACCGCCAGAATATTTTCCGGATCGACACGGTGTTTGAGAATCAGATTAGCAATGCGATAAGTTAGCGCTCGTGTTTTACCGGAACCCGCGCCAGCAACAACTAGCAACGGGCCGCAGTAATGCTCGACAGCTTGGCGTTGGCTGGGGTTAAGGTGACTGAGAAAGTCAATGGTTGTTGTCATGGATGTGAAAAAGCGATGTCTACGACGGGCTACGCCTACGCTAGGCGTCACATCACTAAAAGAGTGGCTATTGCCCAGGTTACAATATCCTAACTAAACTTGGTCAATAAAGATATTCCGTAGCTCTTCCATATACCTGTCATCTAAATGACCAAGTACTTTAACAATTCTGGATTTATCTACAACTCGCACCTGTTCGCAAAGTACTACAGAGTCTTTATTCAAACTCCCAATCCCCGCTGGAACAAATACATGAGAAGGCAAAATAGCACGTCTAATTTTAGTAGTAAAAGGTGTAATAATCGTGTGAGGACTGGCAACATTAGCTCTATCAATTTGTACAATTACCACAGGTCTTATGCCCGCCTGTTCTGTACCTATTACTGGATTAAGATCGCATAACACCACGTCTTTTCGTTGAAACTCTACCACTGGATTTCTCCTTTGTTGAGACGCTCTTCATAATCTTCCAAATTCCGCAAGTAGTCAGAAAAATCTGATTCCACTATTTCTCCTTCATCTGTGAACTCCGTCCATGAGGACTGAAGATTGGTGTTGTTTTTCATCAGCAAGAAGTCTATGAAGTTATTCGCTTGTTGAAGAAGTGGCTCAGGTAGTTGACGAATCTTGGCTATAGTTTCTTCATGTACACTCATTTGACCTGTGGATGATAATCATCGTGCGTCTATATTTCTAGAGTAGCTTCAAGCAGTTCTAAATTGACACATCTGTGGCAATACTAAAAGAATGTTGATTTTTTAGAGTTTTTGTATGACTACATTCTTTAGTTGGTTTGGGCGATTACTTCAATATCTGCGTACTTTGGCAGTAATAAGTATGCTATGTTTTCTTCTCACCTCACCACTTCCTGCACAAGCCGCTAGCCGCATCGATCCCCAACTAGAACAACAAGTATTACAAATTATTCGCGAACATCCAGAGGCAATTATCGAATCTGTTCAAGTGTATCAGCAGCAACAACAACAGAAACTTAATCAAGTGCGGCAAGGATTTTTACAAGATTTAAAAACAAATCCCCAAACAGTGATTGGTGAGTCTCCAACCACAGGTTCAAGTAATTCAAAAATTCTACTCGTAGAATTCTCAGATTTTCAATGCCCTTACTGTGCTGAGGCACATAAAACCTTAAAAGATTTGTTAGCTAAATACCCAGACAAGGTAAAATTAGTTTACAAGAATTTACCGCTTACTTCAATTCATCCTCAAGCATTACCAGCCGCCGCCGCAGCTTGGGCAGCACATCAGCAGGGTAAATTTTGGGAATATCATGATGCCCTATTTACTAATCAAAAGCAACTGGGTGAGGCATTGTATTTAGATATTGCTAAAAATCTCAATTTGGATTTGGTAAAATTTAAACGCCATCAAACTCTTGCCACTCCCGCAATTACAAAAGATGTCCAGCTAGCGGAAAAATTAGCTGTTTCTGGCACACCTTTTTTCGTAATTAGCAGTCCAACTATTTCACGAGTGGTGCAGCTATCAGACATCGAAAATATATTGGCTAATGCTAAGTAAATTTGTGTATTTGGCAGTGAGCTAACATCAATAAGAGCAATTCTGTTTAGTCATTAGTCATTAGTCACTTGTACTGAGCGGCTTGCGTTGAGCGATTTGCCCTGACCGGAGCCGTAAAGCCTGCGGCATAGCTACGCTTAGGGCGCAGCCTCTCGTAGAGACTACGGTGTACACACAAGTCGGAAAGAGTAGTCTGCCAAGGAATAATTCACGAGTACATTCTCTGTAGAGACGGCGATTTATCGCGTCTTGTGAACGTGTTGGTCTATCAGACGCGATAAATCGCGTCTCTACATGAGGGCTTTCTCGCTAATCCCAAGTGTATTAGGATAAAACTCAATCAGACTTGTGTGTACACCTTAGCTCGTAGAGAAGGGAGTCGAAACGAGCCGAAGTATTGGTCATTTATAATTAGTTTTAGACAAAGTATAAATGACTAATAACTTAAAATGTAATGATATCTAATAAACAGCAAGAAACCGGATCAATATATACTGAGTAACTATCTATATTCATACTATTGGTTGAGATATATACTTGATTAGTTAACATAAATGTGCATCTTTAGTTAGAGGTTTAATGCATCAGTAAACTGCTGTACTTGAAGCAAGTGTAAGGAGTAGCTTTATGAGGAGTAAGGGGGAGAGATTTTCCTCACTCCTCATGTTCTTAAAGATATGACAAATTCACTGAGTTATATAAAATTTGGCACTGAAACATTGCAATTACTTCCTGATATTTCGCCTCAAAAAATCGTGTATGAGTTGTTATTTGCTCTTATTGTCTTTATATCTACGCAACCTAATTAAAGCTCTAACTCGCCCTTTAAATAGTTCAAATTCTTCGGCGCTCAATTTAGTTTTCTGCCATGCCGGACGTTGCATCAAGCGATCGCACCACTCATATATTTTGGTGTAATTACTAAGATTAATACCTAAATTAGGTAATGAAAGTATGCCTATTCCCGCAACAATATCTGCTAAAGTTAACTGTTCGCTACCAAAGAAAGAGCAATCACCAAGCACTTGAGTAAAAAATTGCAGTACCTTATCTATATGCTGCTTTGCTTGTGCAGCTTGTGGTGAATCTTCCCTTTCATAAATGAGTGAAACTATTTGTGGGAATAATTCATTACCAGTGACTAATTGCACCATCCTCACTGTAGCTAATGCCTGAGGTTCAGAAGGTAGCATCGCAGGTGTAGGATATTTTGTTTCTAAATAGTCCATAATTGCCAGGGATTCTACAACTCGAAAACCGTCATCTACCACAACCGGAATATGATGAAATGGATTAGTTGCCACAAACTCTGGTTGGAATTGATCGCCATCTAACTTTATTAAAATTGGTTCAAAGGCAATCTCTTTTTCCAGTAAAGTGAGCCACACACGACGAGCATTTGGCGAGACAGGATTGTAGTAAAATTTGAGCATGTTGAAACCTTGATAAAATATTAGTCAGAATTCAGTTTTCGTCTGGTACGGTGCGTTAGCCTGTGGCATAACGTACCATCTTAAGTAGGTCGGTGTTGAAAATTGTCGTTATGACAAGGCAGGAGGCAGGAGGCA
>NZ_CAWUDO010000158.1:0-12808 GCF_963920935.1 Nostoc sp. CCY 9925
GTACAGCATATTCGCATCATTTACTTGTTGTACATAGCCGAGATATTTCTCAGTTTCGGCATAGATATCTGATAGGCGATCGCCTTTAATCAACATCCCCCAAATGTAAAAAGAAACTGCCCAGACACCAAACACCAAATTGCCATTTTCTTGACAGATTTTAAATGATTGCTGTGAAAGCGGTAAATTCGTTTTTAAATGCTGATTATACGGGTTAATTGTATGTGCAAAAATATTATTGGTCTTAAAAATAAATTGAGTACTATTGAAGTGGCGATCGAGTTTTAATGCTAACTTTCCAAATTCATAGGCAGTTTGATAATTTCCTTGATTTGCTAGATTCGTGCCATACAAACAATAAGCAAAACCAGAGCTTTCAGCATTACCATAAGTCAACGATATACTAATCATTAATAGAGTAGCCAGACAACTCAGGTTTTGATGTCCTCCCATATAAGCAGCTGCCCAAACGTCAGCTAAAAGACTCATGCAAACCTTCTGAACTGGATCTGTCATCTCAGGCAAATCAAATAAATCTGCTGGGCGAATTGCTGCCAGTTTAGCTTTTAATTCTGCTTCTTCAGTTTCGATAGCAGCTTGCTGTTCTTCAGAAGTGACAGGCAAATGCATTCCCATGATGCTTAAAGCTTTCAGTCCAGCTTGAATACTAGCTTCGATGTTTTCGCCCTGAGTCATTTTCAGATACATCTGAATCGCATAAATATCTGCCTGTTCAAATTTGTCATGGCTATGATTTAAAGCAATTTCAAACAGCTTTTCTGTTTTGTTAAAATTGCCAATTAAGTATTCACACTCTCCACATTCTCTATATAAATTAAAAGTGAGTTTGTAGTGAGTTTCCCAGCTATCTTCCCTGAGCAAGCCTATAGCGAAAGTGAAATACTTCACAGCGGCTTTATAGGCAGTAGAAGCTTTTGCCTTCTTGCCAGCAATGAAATTTAGTTGAGCGAGTTCATATTTTTGGGATTTTGCATCAATTATGTCAATTCCCTCATTGAACTGATTAACAATATCAAAAATGTTTGCTTCAACAGCCTCTGTCGGTGTAGATTTCAACAACAATTGCCCAATTTTTAAATGAGTAGCTTGCTTTTGAGATTCAGGAATCAGCGAATAAGAGGCTTGCTGGACGCGATCGTGCAGAAATTTGTATGAGCAAGAGTTATGATAATTGTCATGCTGAAATTCAGAATTCGTAATTCTGAATTCCGACTCCTCTTGATAAAATTTGTAGACTTCATTGATGGGAATAATTAAACCTTCCTGCACAGCTTTCCAAAAGTCTGCGGCTGTTTCCAACTGGGATTTTTCATGGACTATTGCCAGAGTCATCAAATCAAATTGGTTGCCTACACATGCCGCTAATTTCAAAACTTCTTGAGTCTGTCTTGGCAACTTTTGGAGTTGAATTGCCATGAATTCGACTACATCATCAGTCAGAGAGAGCGCTCGCACTTGAGCAAGATCGCATTCCCAATAGCCACCCTCAAAATTAAATGTAATTAGTCGATCTTGATGTAGCGCTTTGAGAAACTGGGTGCAGAAGAAGGGATTGCCTTTGGTTTTACTTAATACCAAGTTTGTTAACGGTATTGCTAACTCCAAAGAACAACTCAACGTGTCTGCAACCAAATGATTGACGGATATTTCGTTGAGGGGATCTAAAGTAATCGTATTGACTGTAGCGCCTAATTTTTGGATCTCATCTAAAGTCAGTACCAGCGGATGTACTGGGTTGACTTCGTTATCGCGGTAAGCACCAATTAACAGTAGATAGCCGATGTCAGCTTCACTCATCAACAAGTGCATTAACTTTAATGAAGCAGAATCCGCCCATTGCAAATCATCAATGAAGATTACCAAGGGATGTTGCGGTGCAGTGAATACTTGAGTGAACTTTAAGAACAGCAAATTGAACCGATTTTGTGCTGCACTGGGTGAGAGTTCTGGTGCAGGAGGCTGCTTACCAATGAGACTTTCCAGTTCTGGAATCACCTCAATCATCACTTGTCCGTTTTCACCCAAGGCTTTGAGAAGCTTAGACTTCCACTGTTCGAGTTGAGTGTCACTTTCACTCAGCAGTTGTGTCATCAAATCTCGAAAGGCTTGCACAAATGCAGAGAAAGGTATATCGCGCTGGAATTGGTCAAATTTACCTTTAATAAAATAACCGCGTTGTCGGACAATTGGCTTGTGGACTTCGTTAACCACAGCAGTTTTGCCAATTCCAGAGAAGCCTGCTACTAACATAATTTCAGTGCTTCCTTGGCTGACTCTCTCAAACGCATCCAATAAAGTTTCAACTTCAGGTTGGCGACCGTAGAGTTTTTCAGGGATGATAAAGCGATCGCAAATGTCTCGCTTAGCTAATTCAAATGTTTCAATCTGTCCAGTTTCTTGCAGTTGACGCCGACAAACCTCTAAATCATGTTTCAGTCCTAATGCACTCTGATACCGCTCTTCAGCATTCTTCGCCATCAATTTCATCACAATATCACACAGAACTGGAGGAACCGTTTCTTCATTTTTGAATTTTGAATTTTGCGGAAAGTCAGAGCGGCGGCTTCCGCCGATCTGAACTTTCCAAGAGGGAATTTTGAATTGATCTGGCTGCTTGGCAATGTGACAGTGAACCAACTCCATCGCATCGTTAGACTCAAAAGGTAGCTGTCCAGTCAGTAATTCATAAAATGTAATTCCCAGCGAGTAGTAATCGCTGCGGTAGTCAATCAGGGCGGCCGCATCATGTCAACAAGCAAAGTCTATTCTCAATAGAACTAAAATTAATGTCATTAACTCTTGCTTATTGCGAAAATTTTAGGCGATCGCTTTGGGGCTTAAAAAATAATCAAGCGCGAAATCCTGATTTTTTCGTTGGTTTTTAACCTTCGTTGTGATCAAGAGTAATTTAGATGCGTTTGCCCTGGGTAGTCAATTGAGCGATTCATCCGTCCAGTTTGTTCGGGAGAAAGGTAAACAAGGGTACCTTCTAAGACATTAGGATTCTGAATTTCTTGGCTTTCTCTAGGCAAAAGTGAGGCAATACTAAAATCTATTAACTTGACTTGCTTAGTTTGCGGGTTAATGAGAATGTTGGCAGGCTTGATGTCTTTGTGAATCACCCGATGTCGGTAAAGTCCGTCGAGAATTTCACTCAAAGCGATCGCAATATCTAAAAACTCTTCCAAGAAGTTTGGATTATTCTCCATTGCTGTTTGCATCCATTCCCTCAGAGAAATACCGCCGAAATCCTCCATTACCAAGGCATAGCTATTGCAGTAGGGTTCTAAGCTGTAGGGACGAACAATACTTGGGAGGTCGAGATTTTTGGCAATAGTATACTGATTACGAAACTGGAGGAGTTCACTGAAGGTAGGATACTCCTGATGAAGCAGTTTAATAATCACCGGAAGTCGATCATCTTCTCGAATTGCACGGAAAACCAACGTTCTAAAGCTTGTATAAAGTTGTTCGGTAATTTGATAGTTTAGAAGCTTGGCAATTGGGTTAACTGCTGTATTCATGTTTGATCAACTCTTGTGAAATCAGCGATTTATTTCAACTAGTTTGCCCAAATATGAGGTTTAGCTAACTCAGTTTGATTTTGAGCATAGGCGTAGCCATCGTAGCGGCGGCTTTCCAATACGGTTCGGTTAAGATCCCCTTGCCTACGGCGACCCCCTTAAAAAGGGGGTAAAAGAGGGATATAAGCCCCCCTTTTTAAGAGGGGTTGGGGGGATCTTCGAGGAATAAACACGTTAACCGAACTGTATTGGGCGGCTTTCGCCGTAGACGCCCGAAGGGCGGCTTGCCGCAGGCATCTGTTAGCGACGCAAGAGCGTCACTTTTCAAGATAGACATCGCATTTATTGTCTGTGGCATCCATAGCCAAAAAGCCAAACTCCCCTTATTTCCGGTAAAATCAAGTTCGAGGACTGTGGATTCGGGAGAATTTTGGGGTGCCTACACTTGGCGTTAACATTGACCACATCGCCACCATCCGGCAAGCACGGCGGACGGTGGAACCAGACCCCGTAGCAGCGGCGGTGCTGGCAGAATTAGGGGGTGCAGATGGAATTACAGTCCATCTGCGAGAAGATCGACGGCATATCCAAGATAGAGATGTGCGAATTTTAAGACAAACAGTAAGAACTCACTTAAATTTAGAGATGGCCGCTACAGATGAAATGTTAGCGATCGCCCTCGACATCAAACCAGATTATGTAACTTTAGTCCCCGAAAAACGCGAAGAAGTCACAACAGAAGGCGGACTAGATATCGTTGGTCAAATTGCTAGAATAGGTGAGATCGTTGATAAATTGCAAAGCGCTGGCATTCCAGTTAGTTTATTTATCGACGCCGAGCCAGCACAAATCGAAGCATCTGTCAAGGTGCAGGCCAAATTTATTGAATTGCACACCGGACAATACGCTGAAGCTAAAGACGAAACAAATCGCCACCGAGAATTAGCCGTCTTAGCGAAAGGGTGTGAACAAGCGATTCAAGCCGGACTCCGAGTCAACGCTGGACATGGACTCACCTACTGGAACGTCTACCCGGTAGCTGCGCTAGGTGGCATGGAAGAACTAAATATCGGTCATACCATCATCAGTCGGGCAGCCTTAGTAGGTATAGAACGAGCAGTCCGGGAGATGAAAGAAGCTATACGGGGGGATGGGGCATAGGGCATGGAAAGGGGAAAGGGGAAAGGGAAAAGGGGAAAGGCATTGATTTTTAATTATTCTCCTCTGCCCCTCTGCCTCCCTTGCTCTCCCCCAGAGGGGTTGTAACTGCGAAATCTAGAAATCAATCTTCAGCAAAAACTTCTATGAGCGCAACACAGTCTAACAACCTGCCGCTTTGGGTACAGGATCGCGATCGGGTAATAGCAGAAAGTATTGATACCCAGTGGCGGTATCAGACACCACCGGATTATTCTCGCTCCAAAGAAAATCTGGCTCAAGAAAGTACGCGCAATCACCTTGAGGGTACACTAGAAGCGATCGTGCAAAACTTGGTGCAAACCTTCGAGATGGAAGTATCTTTTAAGGCTAACCCGCAACAGTGGTTATCTATTGTGAATGACAAGTTTCGCGTCAGTACTAATGGCGGAGTAGATTACACAGCAGCAGATTTATCAGCCCAAGGTACTTACAATCTATTCATGCCTGATTCAGAACACTACAAGGCTTCAGAAGAAAGCTTTGAATCATCCGCAAAACTCTTCCACACAACATTTCCCCAAGGATTTCCTTGGGAAGTGCTGGAAGTTTTCTCAGGGCCACCGAATGTAACATTTAAATGGCGGCATTGGGGACATTTTAACGGACAATACAAAGACTATGCACCTACTGGAGAGACGGTGGAAATTATCGGCATGAGCATTGCAAAAGTTACCGATGACTTAAAAATTGTTTCCTTAGAACACTACTTTGACAACAGTCTGTTCTTGACCAAGCTAACATCTGGTGGCAAACAAGCAAATGCAGATAACCAAGGAAGTGCTTGTCCCTTCAGTTCTTGGTTCAAGAAGTTCCACAAAAGTTAACTCTTAAGGGTACAGTGCGTAGTACTGTGCCCTGAAATCATTCACATAACAAGCAAAGGATGAAAATGCAAACATATCATTACGTTTTAGCCAGTCAACGCTTTATTCTCCAAGAAGAACCGATAGAGGAAGTCCTCAAAGAACGCACCCGTCATTACCACGAACAAGAAAAACAAATTGATTTTTGGCTGGTTAAGCAACCAGCTTTCTTAGAAGCGCCCCAGTTTGCAGATGCAAAAGCGAAGTGTCCCCAACCAGCAGTAGCAATTATTTCCACTAATGCCCAATTTATTACTTGGTTAAAATTGCGTTTAGAGTACGTCATCACAGGAGAATTCCAAGCTCCTTCTGAGACAATACCTGACGCCTTGGCATCTTTAGCTACTGTGTCTTAGGAATTGGGCATTGGGAATGTTGACTGGTGGCTGGGGACTGGGGAGTTAGCAGTTAAGAGTTAAGAATTATTCTGTTTGTCTCCCTCATCTCCCTCATTCTCATAACCCATGCCCCATGCCCCATGCCCTATGCCCATTTCCCATTTTTCTTTATAAAATCTTTTATGACACCATAATTTATCTATGTAACTTTTGTGCAGAGATTTCAGACTTTACCAAGTGTTTTAGGATTAGCGATTGCAGGGTTGATTGGTGGCATGAGTTCTGTCTTTGCCCAACAAGCCATTCCCAATTGTCAACCACCCAATGCAGGCGAGTATCTTTTATTAGTAGTCAGTCCCACGGCAGAAAATCAAAAGCAGTTGCGTAGCGCCCTACCGCCTGAACTCAAAACCACCACCTGCCAATATCTCAACGAAACTGTGACGCGCATCGGGGGCTTTAATCAAATCGATGATGCCAATCGCTGGGCAAGATATGTCAGTAATATTGTTGGTTTGTCTGCTATCATTACTACTCGACCAACAGCACCAGATGTTGTACAAGCACAGCCACTTCAGCAGCAGACAGTCACCTATAATCCTCAAGCCTTAGGAGAGGGTTATGCAGTATTGGTAGATTATTACAATCGCCCAGAACTAGCAAATAGTGTACAGCAAGTGGTGGGAGGTAACGTAGGTTTTGCTTCTTATGGAGAACGCCCCTACTTGCTGGCAGTTTATACTACTAACCAAAGTGAAGCATATAACACATTACAAAAGCTAAACGATCGCGGTTTTGTTGCCAGTATCGTCAATAGTCGTAAGGTGATTTTGTTGCGGTCAGCTGTGAGATTTTAACAACAAAGAATTTAGTTAGAAGTCAGGATTCAGAATTCAGTATGAATTCTGCACAAGTGGCAGTGAAGTTAGCAGGTTTAAGTTCCTCACTAAATCTTCTCTACGAGATGCTCTTGCTAGCTTGCTTCCCTGTAGCGGTACAATTTAGCGATCCCCAAAAAAACAGCGGGTCTAAATCCCCCACTAAAAAATTGCTGAATTCTGTATTCTGAATTCTGCATTCTTCTTTAATAAGCAGACCTAGCTAGCCAATAAACGGTTATACCCAAAGCCGACCCAGCTATTACCTGAACTGGTGTATGTCCAAGTAATTCCTTAAGACGGTCTTGGCTAAAGTCTGGTTTTTCATGAAATAATTCATCAATCATTTGATTGAGAATACGAGCTTGCTTGCCAGCCGCTTGACGAACTCCGGCTGCATCGTACATCACAATGATGGCAAAAACCATTGCCACCGCAAAATCAGGAGACGCCCAACCAAGTGTTTGCCCTACACCAGCAGCTAGAGCCGTAACTAAAGCTGAGTGGGCACTGGGCATACCTCCGGTTGTCACTAAAACACGTACATTCAGCTTACGATTTTTGACAATCTCGATTATGAGTTTTAATGCTTGAGCGATTAAACAAGCTACCAGAGCAACCAGCAGCACCCGGTTGTCTAAAATGTTGCCTATATCCTGCATGGTATTGTGGTTAGGTTAGTGATGTGAGTAGCAGTTGTTGGTTGAGGAAACATTTAGATTCAACCCAAAATCCCAAATTAACCTAGTACATCACGGACGAAATAACCCAAAGGTTAAAAATGGACAAAAAGTTAATGCTGTCAACATTTATGCCTCTTGTCTGCGGACGGTGAGCGGAGCCGAACCGTGCCTGTTGCCTTTTTGTACTAATTTTGACGACTGATGATAAAATGGGCGATCGCTTGGAGTGGCTTGGCTCTTTCCCCAAATGGTTCTAACTCCGCGCAAGCTGCTTGAATCAGTTCTTGGGCTTTTGAGCGGGATTGCTCAATTCCCCAAAGGCTCGGATACGTAACTTTCTGAGCTTTTTGGTCTTTGCCAGCTGTTTTGCCTAATTGCTCCTGGGTAGCAGTGATATCCAGAATATCATCTACGATCTGAAATGCTAACCCAATATTTTGAGCATAACGGCTTAGTCGTTGCACATCTTCAGATGATGCCCCAGCTACGATCCCGCCACAAACTACACACGCTTCCAAAAGGGCGGCTGTTTTGTGTTCGTGAATGAAATTCAGCGTTTCTAGAGAAATATCTGATTTACCTTCACACTGTAAATCGACAACTTGACCGCCGACTAAACCAGCTGCCCCCAAAGCCCGGCCAAGACGGATAACTATCTGCAAAACTCGATCTCTGGGAACATTTTCAGGAGTTTGAAGAGCAACATATTCAAAAGCCAGAGCCAACAAACCATCTCCAGCTAAAATTGCCACATCTTCGCCATAGACCTTATGATTCGTTAGCTTTCCGCGACGATAATCGTCATTATCCATTGACGGCAGGTCATCATGAATCAAAGACATTGTGTGGATCATCTCCACTGCACAAGCTGTTGGCATAGCCATTTCGATGGTACCACCGATCATTTCACAGGTAGCAAGGCAGAGAACCGGGCGTACACGCTTACCTCCAGCTAATAACGAGTAGCGCATCGACTCATAAATTGTTTCTGGATAAAGGATGGGAATAGCCCGATCTAAAGCAGTATCACAAAGCCTTTGCCGTTCTTTGAGATAGGCTGCTAGGTTAAAGTTGGCTTCCTCTGATGGTGTCTTTTGAAAGTTATCAGTTGCTACCATTCTTAAATTCCTGACATTTCGAGATTTTTGTCTTATACGTCACAATTTTAAGTTGTTGTGGGGCTGAAAAAATGAGGAGTTGGGAGTTAAGAGTCAAGAATTAGCAGTTACGAGTTGGGAGTTGAGAATTTAACTCATAACTTTTAACTCATCACTTCTCACTTTTTTGCCGCCCTAGAATAGCTAGCAAATGTATTTTGCAACAATAAGGCGACAGTCATTGGTCCAACACCACCAGGAACTGGGGTGATAAATCCTGCTACGGCAGCAGTTGATTCTAAATCGACATCACCAATTAGCCGACTGTTGCCAGTGGCATCAGTGACCCGATTCATTCCCACATCTACCACAACAGCGCCCGGTTTTACCATATCAGCAGAGATCAGTCCGGGACGACCTACTGCTGCAATCAGAATATCAGCATTTTGAGTGATCGCTTTGAGATCGTGCGATCGCGAATGAGCAATGGTGACTGTAGCATCAGCTTCTAATAGCATTAATGCCATTGGCTTACCCACTAAAATACTACGTCCCACCACTACTGCCTGTTTTCCCTGCAAAGGAATTTCATATTCTTCTAAAAGCCGCATCACACCAGCAGGGGTGCAGCTACGTAAACCGATTTCTCCCCTTACTAGCCGCCCCAAGTTCACTGGGTGCAGTCCATCGGCATCTTTATCAGGATCGATTTGATGTAACAAGCTAACAGCATCCAAATGCTTAGGTAAGGGTAGCTGTACGAGAATGCCATCCACCCGTTCATCATGATTGAGTTTAGTAATGACCTCTTCTAATTCCCCTTGGGTCGTTTGGGCGGGAAAATGCTTGCCAAAAGAAGCTATACCAACTTTAGCGCAGGCTTTTTCTTTATTGCGTACATAAGCAGCTGAAGCTGGGTTATCACCAACCATCAGCACTGCTAAGCCTGGGGGTCGTCCAACTTTTGGTTGTAATTCGGTAATGGCAACAAAAAGTTCCTGCTGAATTTTTGCAGCTAAAGCTTTACCATCAAGGATTTTGGCAGTTTGTGTTTTCATGAGAATTTCTGGCTATGTTCGTCTTTTGTCGGAAGTTTGATTGAAAAGGGGAGTGGGTTATCTAAAGAATAAAAGATTAAAGCTGGAATCAGCAGATTTTTTGCTCAGTTCAGAGCATCCTAATGGCGGCGCATCGGCAGCTACGAATGAAACAAACACCTTCTTTGCCCACTCTCTACTTCCTGTATTTCTTAAGACTGTGTTTCTAGAACTGAAGAAAGTACTATAGATGGGAACTGACCCGATCAAAGTGGCGACAAAACAAGCAGTGAAGCAAAAAATTGCTCAATCGGTGGCTTTCATGCAACAAAAGAGAAATTCATCCCTTACGTTCTTGTACGGGGAGAGTATTGTTTTCTACCGTGTAGGATTAGCTTTGTTTCTGGTAGCAGGACTTTCTAGTTGTGGTAATTTAGCCTCCTCTGGCTTGAGTGGAACTGGCTTAAAATTTGGCGCTAATGTCACCCCAATTCGAGAAATTAAACCAGAACGAAAGAATCAGGCTACAGTTTACATCCAAGGTAAGGTAGAAAAGCAAGCTCCGCTGATGAAGCAATGGGCTTATCAAATAGATGACACAACCGGCAAAATTTGGGTTGTCACTAATCAAAAAAGTTTGCCAGAGGGATCGCAAGTAGTGTTTAAGGGTAAAGTTCGCTACCGGAGTATTCCTTTAGCTGGCAAAGAACTGGGAGAAATTTATTTAGAAGAAGAGTAATTTAACAATTAAAAATGAATATATGAGTAACCAACCAGTACATGTAGCGATCGCTATTCTCTACCAAAACAACAAATTTCTCATGCAACTAAGGGACAACATCCCCAATATTCCTTATCCTGGTCATTGGGCGCTATTCGGAGGTCATATCGAACCTGGTGAAACGCCGGATGTGGCAGTCAAACGAGAAATTTTAGAAGAAATCGGCTACACATTACCACCCTTTGTTGAATTTGGTTGTTATCACGATGAAAAAGTTGTCCGTCATGTTTTTCATGCACCACTCTTAGTGGAGTTGAATCAATTGGTTTTGAATGAAGGCTGGGATATGGGATTATTGAGTCCAGAAGATATTCACCAAGGTAAATGTTATTCAAAAAATGCCGATGAAGTGCGACCATTAGGGCAAATGCATCAGCGAATTATGTTGGATTTTATCGAGAAGGATCAAATCTAAATGGGCATTGGGTATTGGGCATGGGAAAAAAGCAGAGGGGCAGGGTGCAGAGGAGAAGTTCCTCCCCTCTGCTCCCTGCTCCCGGCTCCCCTGCCTCCCAGCTCCCCCCAGACAAAATAAAGTTAAAACTCTTGTGGAGTAGTCATCACTAATGCAATCAGCAAACAAACTGCCACGATGGTTAAGTATAGGATTGGCATTCCCCATTATTATTCTCAACGGCTGGCTGTTGCTCCAGGTTGTGCAATATTTTCAACCTCTAGTGAGCATTATTGCCGCTGCTATCCTACTGGCTTTTGTTTTGAACTATCCAATTCAGTTTCTTCAGCAACAAGGGGTGAAACGGAACTTAGCGATTGGGGGAGTGTTGCTTTTGACTGTGGTGATTATTGGGGGTTTAGGCATCACTTTGGTGCCGCTGATTATAGAACAACTCAACGAATTAGCTAATATTTTGCCTAGTTGGATTGATTCTGGTACTCAGCAGTTACAAGCTTTCCAAGATTGGGCGTTAAGTCAACAGCACCTACCCATTAATTTAAGTGCTTTGGTCAGCGAAATTTTAGAAAGATTATCTAATCAACTCCAGTCGTTCACAGGGAGAATTCTCGGTTTTGCTGTTGATACTATTGGTATTGTGGTCAACGTCCTGCTGGCGGTGGTACTGACTATCTACCTCATATTGAACGGCGAACGTCTTTGGGATGGGATTTTTCAATGGTTTCATCCTAATATTGGCTCAAAAATCCGGCAGTTACTCCGAGAGGATTTCCACAATTATTTTATCGGTCAGGCTACATTGGGTGCTGTCTTGGGATTGACCATTACACTAGCATTTTGGATTTTGCAAGTTCCCTTAGCGCTACTTTTTGGCATCGGTATTGGCTTGTTTTCTTTGTTTCCCTTTGGTACAGGAATAGGTATCGCTATAGTCAGTCTTTTGGTAGCGTTGCAAAACTTTTGGCTAGGAGTAGAAGTTTTAGGTGTAGCTGTTGCGATCGACCAAGTTAATTCTAATGTTATTGCGCCTCGGATTCTCGGCAATTTAACTGGCTTAAATCCCGTATGGGTAGTAATTTCGTTACTGCTGGGGGCTAAACTTGGAGGCGTGCTGGGTTTGTTAATCGCAATTCCCATTGCCAGTTTCATTAAGGATACTGCAGATAGTTGGCGTGCTGGCGAGTTTAATAAAATAGATGATATTGAGTTAGACTCTACAAAAGTTACAAATGAAACAGCAGGAACTTATAGTTAGCATTTAATCATTTAAATTAACTACATAGTAATTATATTTGAGTTGTGAAATTGTGGAGACAGACAATTTTGATTCATCTAGCAGTAGTAGTCTCAGTATATTTAGGATCGTAGTTAAGAGGATGTTTGAAAAGTCCTCTTGTTGGTATTAAAAGTCATAGATCCCTCTAAATCTCCCTTAAAAAGGGAGACTTTAATTCCGGTTCCCCCTTTTTAAGGCAGGGCTGTTTCATTCCACAAAGAGCTTTAAAAATCAAGGGTTCTAGCAATTTAAAGATTGGTTATTTTGTTACCAGCGTGCCGCAGCGTGGTCTTGGGGTCTCCCCAAGTGAAGCGACTGGACTAGGTTAGGAGGGATCTAAAAGTGTCTAAAGTCACAGAGAAACAATTTTCAAAGAACCTCTAAGCTTAAGCAAATCTAAATTTTTTAGCCAGATACTTGCTGTGTCCTTATTCAGCTTTGATTACAGCGTTTATAAGCAGGTTTTCACTTACGATTTATTTGCCAAAAAAGAGAAATACAATACTGCATTTTTGGATTAATGACTTAGATTTTACCAATTTTTGGGGTTATGAAAGAAAAAAAAATGAAAAAATTACCACTAAGCTGATTAAACTTAGAGCTGATTCGTAAAGTAAATCTTAAGTAGCTAATCGCCTGACTAAGTAGAATGGCGCAAAAAAACCAAAGTATGTAACGGAAAGTAAAGTTGCTCA
>NZ_CAWUDO010000159.1:0-12603 GCF_963920935.1 Nostoc sp. CCY 9925
TGCCTCCTGCCTCCTGCCTTGTCATAACGATAATTTTCAACACCGACCTACTTACTTGCTGGGAGTTGGGTTTTGGTATGGGTAACTCTCTTAACCGTAAGGGTTGACACGGTGCCTCTAAAATCATTGCACGCATAAATAATTCAAATTTTTTTAATTATCTGGTGGTAAGTAGTTTATGGTTGTGTGCAAAATTCAAAGTTTATCAAGCGAAAAATTAATCTCGGTTGAAACCACAACCCAAACAACGCATACAAACAGAAAAAGCTGCCAGAACTGAAATAATCTCAAACAGCAGTTGAAATGATAAGGGAGCTAGAGAAAATCCCCAAATCAAAGAAATTGTTCCAGCAACCATACTCGCAATGCGATGGATTTCGTCTGGAGTTTTCCAAGCTAAAAACAAAATTCCTAAACCAATTAATAATAATACTAAACTAATCATAAGGATATTCACTACTTAGAAGCTAAAAGTTAATCATCCGAAGCTGCAATACTAACAGAAATTATATCTCCCAATTTTTTGATACTTAACTCTATCTATATTATCTGTAATCACAACCTATGTAAAACTATGCGTTTACGCCGGATTATAATATTGATTTTGACAGTTGTTACTTCTATCTTGCTGGTTTGTATATTCACTCCTAGAGTGATTATACCTCCTACCGATACTGAGCAGGCGATCGCTGTTTATGTCCTTGACTTTTACTGGCATTCAGAACTAGTTTTACCTAATAGCAAAGGCGGATTAATTGTATACGCTTATGGGGATTGGAATTATTTTGCACTCAATAAGCAAGACTTTCACAATGGACTAGCTGCACTTTTTATACCAACCAAAGGCGCTCTTGGACGGCGAAAATTTTCTAATATTGACCAGTTACGAGAAATGGTAGCCAAGAAAAATGCTAAGTTATTGAGTTTTGAAGTAGCGCAAACCAAAGCAATGCAATTAGTCAAATCATTAGACAAACGCTTCATGAAGAATATCGACACACTAATTGAAAACGATCTAATAGGACTAACTTTTGTCCAAGAGGAGCAAAAATACACTATATTACACAATAGTAACCACGAATTAGTTGCGTGGTTGAAAGATTTAGAATGTCAAGTCAATGGTTTGGTGATGTGGGCTAATTTTCGAGTCCATAATAGATAAGATGATTCGGAATTATATTTTTCCTTATTAGTCAATACGCTTGGGTTAATCTTTTTCCTCTTACCCTGCCCGCCTTAAGAGATAAATTTCCTTAACTAAAACTTATTGCCTTATAGAGAGCACATCTTTGTACAGTATTGGTATGAGGATTATTGTTTATTTAAGTTGAGTTTAAATTTTAATTAAATGGTTAAATACAACCATTAATATCTTTCTTAAGATGCAAGCAATTTAGGTTGAGAGCAGAGTAAATTTTAAATATTCGCTGATTAATAAATTATAAAAAGATGAAATATTAATTTCTTCGCAATAATAATATCGAAAAATTTTAAATTGCTTTTATAAGTTTTGGATTAAAATTTTTAGATTTAATTAATTCTATATATTTAAAGAATAGCCAAAACAAAATAATTAATAGGAAGTTTATGCTGTCATCAAAAATTTTTAAGAGAGTGTTTACCAGTTTCGGTTTAAGTATTATAGTTTTAGGTTTGATAGTTGCTCCTTCTATTTTTGGCAGCAATTTTTATTCGCTAGATGCCCTATCGCCATCTTTAGAAATTAGCATTAACGATCGGATTGCCATTGCAGGAGAAGAAGGACAAAATCAAAACACTAATCAACTTCAAAATCCTGGTAAAGAAAGGAAAAATAGTCAGGAAACTAAGAGTTCTGAATCTAAACCAGAAGAACAGGGAAAATTAGATATTTTCACAATTATCACGCGTGCGCTAGCGGGATTAGTGCTGTTTTTATATGGTGTAACGCGGATGGCTGAAGGACTGGAAGCGATCGCAGGCGATCGGGCACGAGATTTGATTAGCAAGTTCACCAACAATCGCTATGCTGGAGTAGCAACTGGCACGGTGGCGACAACAATATTAGATTCGTCTTCAGTGACAATTATCATTGTGATTGCAATGGTGAGTGCTGGTTTACTCTCGTTTGTACAATCTCTTGGTGTGGTTTTAGGTTCCAATATTGGCACGACTATTGGTGCTCAAATAGTTGCTTTTAATATTAGCGATTATGCACCAATAGCAATGTTCATTGGTCTATTATTAATTCTTTTGTCTAAGAAAGAACGTTGGAAGCAAATCGGATTAGTTACTCTTGGTATCGGTTTGCTATTTTTCGGACTTGAGACAATTGAAAACGCAATGGAACCTTTCAAGGATTACAAGCCATTTATCAAATGGATGGAAACCTTGGGTAACAACGCGCTACTAGGTGCTGGAGTCGGGGCGCTGTTTACGGTTTTAGTTCAATCTTCCTCTGCGACAGTTGCGATTATTGTAACTTTGGCTAGTCAAGGATTAATTTCATTACCCGCAGGTGTGGCGTTAATGCTGGGTGCTGAAGTTGGCACTTGTGCTGACACACTAGTAGCTACTTTGGGACGCGATCGCCCAGCAGTGCGGACAGGTGTCTTTCATTTATTATTTAATCTTGTTTGTGCTGCTGTGGGGATTTTATTTGCCAGTCAATTAGCAGCACTGGCTCAGTGGATTTCTCAGTTATTTGGTGCTGGAGATGACATTGCTCGGCAAATTGCCAATGCACAATTGATATTTAACGTCTTGGGAGTGATGATAGCGATCGCCTTTTTACCCTCCATTGCCCGTTGGCTGGAACGGCTAATTCCTGATGTACAAAACCAAAATCGGCAGGTTGAAACGTTAAAGAAGTGATTACAACAGGACAAGGCGAGAGACAAAAGACTTTTTGCAAAAATGGGGAAAGGGAAGATCCTGCTTTTTCCTTTATTCCCTTGTCCTGTTGTCCTCTTCGATGACCTAACTTTTTTAAATCTTCATTAAGTTAAAATTTATTACTACTAGTAAAAACTCAGAGAGCAAGTACTTATAACCAGTTTTATGGCTAGTTAGTTTTTCTATGAAGACGGAAACAAACTATTTTAATTAACTTAAAACTAGTGTCAAGATATGACAGAAAGATATAAATAGCAAGCAATCTCACATACATCGCAAATTGTCAATGAATTCTCAGCAAGGGGTAGAAACGGAGTTTAAAATTGCAATTTCAACTGTGAGGAACTTCCGACGAACATACACGATTGCCGCGTAATCGTTAAATTACCAAAGATTTAGTAGTAAACCATTTTCTAACTCTCAACTCTGGACTAACATTTATGCAGCTCAATCAGAAACTTTATCTATACTCTTCTCTGGCTCAATTCGGATTGGTTAAAAAAAGTTATACTGCCAAAATTATGGTAGTGGCGTTTTTGGGAACTCACGTACCACTTTTGGCTTTAATCTTCAATTTCGTAACTTCCAACTCCTATTCTTGGGAAATAGCAATCCGAGTGCTGCTGAATGCTCTTTTAGCTACACTAGCAGGAACAGCGGCTACCCTTTTTGCATTACACTACCTACTTGCCCCCGTAATTTTGACATCTGCGGCATTGCAAGACTATTTACAAACCAAAAAATTACCACAACTGCCCACAGAATTTGGTGATGAGGCAGGCACACTCATGGCAGATACTTCACAAACTCTGCACAAATTAGATGAGTTGATTCACCAGATTACTAATTATGACAATTTGACTGGGTTACCGAATCGAGATTTATTTAGCGATCGCCTTTACCAAAAAGTATCACAATCCCAGAATCCCCAGCAATTGATTGCTGTTCTTTCTCTAGGCGTTGATGATTTCACTGGTATCAGTCATGGGTTGGAGCATGAAACATCTAATCACCTATTAAGAGCAGTTGCCCAACGTTTGACAAACTGTATCGGTAAAACAGATATCTTGGCGCGTTTGAGTCAAGATGAGTTTGCGATCGCTCAGATGGATATTTTATCCTTTGAAAAAGTAATTAGTTTCACAAAAACCTTACAGAATATACTGTCTAAACCCTTCCTCATAGATAGCCAGCAAATTCATATTACAGTCAGCGTCGGTATTACAATTAGTGACTTAGGCAATGGTAATAGTGTGGATCAACTATTGCAAAAGGCTCATATAGCCCTGTATCAAGCAAAACACCAAGGATCTAGCCAATACCAATTCTATTCACCAGAAATTAACGCTCAGTTACAAGAACGATTATCATTGGAAAACGAATTATATGGAGCGCTGGAACGCGGCGAAATCGTAGTTTATTACCAACCGCTGATTGATTTGGACACCAAACAAATCACAGCAGTAGAAGCACTATTGCGCTGGCAGCATCCTACAAGAGGTTTGGTTCCTCCAGCAAAGTTTATTCCCATTGCCGAACATAATGGTTTAATCGTACCTATTGGTGAATGGGTATTGCGAACCGCCTGCGCCCAAAATCGAAACTGGCAACTTGCCGGACTACCCCCAATTCGGATGTCAGTTAACCTTTCGGCTCGACAATTTGAACAAGCAAATTTAGTCGGGGTTATCAAACAAATCCTAGAGGAGACGAAACTGCAACCATCTTATTTAGAACTGGAAGTCACAGAAAGCTCCTTAATAGTTGATATTCAGCACTCCGTGAAAACCCTGAAACAATTGCGAGAATTAGGAGTATGGCTAGCTTTGGATGACTTCGGCACTGGTTATTCTTCTCTCAACTATTTGAAGCGCTTTCCTGTGAACATGCTCAAAATTGACCGCTCATTTGTCCAAGACGTGACATCAAATTCTGATAGCGCCGCAGTCACCGATGCCATCATTGCATTAGCTAAAAGCCTCCAGTTAAAAATTACAGCAGAAGGAGTGGAAACTCAAGAACAGCTTGATTATTTAAAAAAACGTGGCTGTCAAGAAGGCCAGGGATTCTACTTTGGTATCCCTGCTCCCCCCGACAGAATCACCGACACACTCAAGCAAAATTCTCAGCACATGCAGGAAATAGCTGCATAATAACTAGTAGTCTGTCAAGCCAACTTTGCTGGGTGAGACAGATTTTTATTTCTTTTTTCCCTTCTTCCTTTGCGTTCTTCTCTAACGAGACGCTGCGCGAATGCGCCCTTTGCGGTTCGTTCCTTTAGCCTTCAAACTTCACTTGACAGACTACTAGTTGACTGTTGAGTGTCAACAGCCACCACTGATATTTTTCAAAATTCAAATAGGATTCTTAAAAAGAAGAATTCTGAATTTTTACTCACCAAGGATTACCCACCATTGTAAATCCAGCCCAATAATAAGGATGCATAAGTGATTCATCACCTTCATCAATACTTTGGGTAGGCAAAGGCAAGTTCCCGACTACTCCCAAACCTTGAATTTGACCATCCTTTAAGTAAATCTGCCCTTTGACCATAGCTACTTGAGCTTGTCTCAAAGCCTCTGCTTTAATCGGAGCTGTCTTTAAATTCTCATAAAATTTCGTCATCAATGCTGCTGTACCAGAATCGTTAACCGACCAAAGACTGGCAACACTAGTTTTCACGCCTGCCAGCACTGCTAAACCAGCAAACCCAAGTTCTGATTCTTTATCGCCCAAAGCTGTTCTACAAGCACTCAGCACCATCATTTCTACTTGAGGTTCGTTCAACCGCAGCTGCCGTAACTGGTTTAAGCGTAACTTATCTTCCCACAGCTGAATATAGGAATTACTTAAGCCGCCAGTCACAAAATCCGCATGGGTCGCCATGTGAATAATGCCAAAAGGTTGTTGACGACGGACAGTTTTGAGATTTTCTAAGGTGGCTTGCTTGTCCAATAACAATTTGCCTTGCCAGAGTTTGGATACCAGTGTTGAAATCTCTAAGGGAACCGCCGGTAAAGGATCTTGTCCTTGAGTACTTTCAGAAATCCCCAGTGCTAAAATTTGAGATTTTCTAATGTCTGTGTAGAGTGTGTTGGTCAAACTAAGACTTGGCATCAAGCCAATACTGTATTTTTCTACCAGAAACTGCTTACCATCGTGAAGCGCTGCCATTGGAGTTGAACGTAAACCAATGTCTGGTAGAAAGACTAAATTGTTAATTTTTCTAGCTTGTAAATCTGCTTCCAGTGGTGCAATTATCCAGCGATAAAGTTGTTGAGATGGGCGCAAATAACCAGTGCGGCGACGGTTTTGTGGACTCACAATTTGGTCACGAAATTGTTGAGCTACTTGTAAAACTTTGGCTCTGGTGGTTTCTGGGATGCGCTTACGAATGGGGTCACCTTTTCCAGTGACTACCACTACTTCCAGTTCGTCGCTATCCTGTTCTAGTAGGGTATTCAGCTGTTTAGTTCTCTCCGGTATAATCTCCACAGGAACAAAACTAAGGTAAATAAATGCAGGTTTTACACCAGTAGCTTTCTCAATTTTGTTAGCAATTTCTTTGGCCTCATCCAGTGTTTTAATTTTGGGATTGGGTATACCTAAATAATCGCCAAAATCATTTGTGAAGTTATCTTCCGGAGTAGGATCGGTATTAATTACAGGGTCACCAATCTTCGGATCGCCAGGATCGGGATTACCTGGGTTACCTGGATTGCACTGGAATGAGCAGGGAGGAACATCAGGAATATCAGGCTCATCAGGAATATCAGGCACATCAGGCACATCAGGAATATCAGGCACATCAGGAATATCAGGCACATCAGGCACATCAGGCACATCAGGCACATTGACGTTGATTGCTACCTGTACGGGTTCTGACGCTGAAACGACATCGCTAGCTCTGACAGTGAATGCATTGATTAGCCCTGTGCTATCGGTTGGTGGTGTGTAATTTAGTGTTTCACCTATAGTTAATGTGTCTCCGGCAGCTAAAACTGTATCACCTCGTCTGAGAGTTCCTACTTGGATGGCATCAAGAAAAACAGTGGTGTTATCTAAATTGACATCGCTAGTGCTAGCAGTAAATGTAAAGGTCAAGGTTTCATTGACTTGGGCATTGGGTGATAGAGGTGAGTTTGTTGTCACCGTAGGCGGGGTATTTACGGAAGTAATGGTGATGCCGATTGGGGTACCGCTAGCATCTCCACCATTGGGCAAAACTGGAAAGTTATTTGTAGGGGCGATTGCAGTGGCCCCTGTACTAATTGACCCTGCTGTGCCATTGACACTGGCATTACCTACGATGAAATCCACATTGTCTGGGCCACCATCATGTCGAATGCTAATAGTACCTCCTGCTAAAGGTTGAACGGCAGTACCTCCTTCACCAACAAAAAATCCACCAGTTGCGATGGTTTCACCCTCAGCCCCTCCTAATCCTTGAATTAGGCCGTTGGTTAGCACTTGCACATTGCCACCTTGAACAGTGTTACCCTCACCAAAGTCGTCAGCTATGGCTTGAGTGTTGATGGTAGTAAAACTAATATTGCTGCCAGCAGTATTGGTAGTCTGTAAAATGACATTGCCAGCTGTAAGATTTCCAGTCCCATCCACTCCGATCGCACTTGCTGAGGCATCAATAGCGTCATTAACGGTAATATTATCTGTGGCAGTTAAGGTGACCGCGCCAGCCGTGCCAGTGAAATCGCCACCTCCGGTCTTGATTACAGAGGAATTAATCGCCCCTGTGGTGATACTCCCTGCGGTAGTTGTTGCTACTACATTACCACCTGTACCTGAGGTAGTAGCATCATTGGAAAAGGAATTAATTGTACCTGTGAGGATATTGCCTGCCGCAGTCAAAGTCACCGTTCCTGTGATGCCACCACCACCATCAGCACCACTATCGCTGGTATTGATCTGATTCAGGGTAATTCCACCATTGCTGCTTATGACTTGAACATTACCTGCTGAGTAGCCCTGTCCACTGGCAATGATGTTGCCTGCACTAATGTTGCCACTGGCAGACAAGGTTATATCCCCGCTTCTATTGAAATCAACAGTTGTGTCTAGATTTCCTAGTGATAAACTGGCACCAGAAATATTTATTGCTCCTCCGTTGGTCTCAATTGTGTTGGTGGGGTCAACAAAGTTTACAGAACCGGTTTGTGAGGACAGGCTGAAGCTACCGCCAGTACCCAAGTTTAATGTAGCGACACCATCGGTTGTAACTGTGGGTGTAGCTCCGGTGATGTCATTGATGGTAATATTGCCTGTGGCTTGTAAGTTGATATTTGCACCGGACGCGGCGATCGCACCCCATGAAACTGTATTCGCCCCAATATCTGCATCGGCAAAAGCAATATTGCCAGCTGTGGCATCAAAATCACCTGTTCCGGCTACACCATCGATAATAGTTAATGTGCTGGGGTCTAGTAATAATGTCCCAAAGCTACCATTGGCGGCTGAAGTGTCTACCACACCGTTGAAGGTCAAGAAATTTTTGCCTGATACTTCTACAAAACCACCATTGCCAGAATTTGCTCCTCCACGAGCCGAAATGTTACCAAAATATTGGGTTGTGTCGTTCCCCCAAACAATGACTCGTCCGCCATTTCCATCCAATTTACTATCGGCATTAATCACCGAGTTAGAGTTAACATAAGTCTGCTCTGCATTTGGTAAACTTCCCTTTCCCTGGTAATCGCCACCAATTAGTACAGTACCGCCACCATTGCTTCCAGAGGCGTTAATATTGGCATCGATCGCTGCTACTTTTGTACCCAAAGCAGTTACTGTGCCGCCTGTTTGACTTGATACATCCACTGTCCCAGAAACTATGGTTGTCCCTGGAGTTGGGGGAATTTTGACGTTAGAGCCTGTTAGTTGTACAGTTCCATCAGGATTAGCAGTTAATCCAGTGTTAGTGTTACCAACTGTGAGCAATTCTGGTAAAGATGCAATGGGAATTGTCCAGTTATTCGGCTGGTTGCTACTAGAGGCGAGGGGCTGAATTTCCAGACTTAGGACATTTCCTGGCTGACTGAGGCGCACCCAATTTTGACCTGGTACGGATGTGACGGTAATCTGTCCTCCTGGTGCTGAAGTTTGCCCAGTATTGACCACCGTACCACCCAATAAATTCAAGTTCTGCCCCGTACCAACTGCTAAATTCCCAGCATTAATAATCGCTCCTGGTTGGCTAGTACTAAAGGCAAATCCATTAGGGTTTCCAACTAAATTAGTGTAATCATTAACACCGATGGCATTAAACCAACTGCTGCCAAAGCCAATGCCGTTGGCTGTTGTCACCGTGAAAGCACCAGGTACATTTAAGCTGGCGTTTGCTCCAAAAATAAATCCGGCTGGATTCATCAAGAACAAATTCGGGCTGCCACCAGTTACCTGAATTAAGCCATTGATGATGGAAGGATCGCCGCCTGTAATCCGACCAAGGATATTTTGTAGGGCTGGGCTGGCTTGAAAGTTGGCGATTTGTTCTGGTGAAATTCCAAATTGTTGAAAGCTATGGAAGAGGTTAGCACCATCACCAGAAGTTGTACCGCCGGTGATATTGAGTTGATTGCCGTTGGGAGTGACAATTGTGTTTGTACCATCAGCAGCAGGAACAATTTGCTGTGCTTGGGCTAATTTGGGACTGATGGCACTCAAAAGCGGGGCAATAACTAGTAATGAAGCGGCGATACTGGAGAGTAAAGATTTTTTGCGCCGCAAAATAAAGCGACCTGTGGATAGTTCTACATCGATTTGTAACTTATTTGCTAATCCGCGTCGCCAAAGTGCTTGAGCGATCGCCTTTTTTGACCAGAGAATTTGTTCTGTTTTTCTAGTCACAGAGATGCTTTGAGCATGAATTCGGTAGAAGTACAGGGGCTGTTTAACTCTGCGTACTTGGGCAACTTCGGAAAGTCTTAAACACAAATCGTAGTCATAGGAAGTACCAGTAAAGGACGCATTGACACCTCCCACTCGGTCGTAAACACAACGACGCATGAGGCGGAAGTGGAAGGTCATGAAGTTTACTAACAGACCTTCCTTTGAGTAGGGGATATCACAGCGATGACCGTAACCGAGAACTTTGCCGTGTGCATCGATATTTAAATAGTCAGTATAAACAAATCCCGTTTCTGGGTGGCGATTTAGGACTGCGCCGGTTTCGGCTAAGGCGGTAGGGGCGAGGATATCATCACTGTCAACTATACCGATGTAACTGCCAGTAGTTTGATTAATCGCTGCCTTACAAGCCGCAGCAACTCCTTGATGGTGTCCTTGGATTACCCGCACTCGCCCATCTTGTTGAGCATATCTTTTGGCGATCGCCACCGATCCATCACAAGAGCCATCATCCCAAATTAGTAGCTCAAAGCCTTGCCATGTCTGGGCTAAGACACTGGCGATCGCTTCTTGAAGGTAAGCCTCCCGGTTGTAATTAACGATGACAATGGAAATCAGTGGTGACATCGAAGTAATCCAAGTTTTCTACCTATTATCAGAATATAATGCTCAGGGCTTTCACTTAGGTAATCATTGCTGTTTATTATTTTTTAGTTACAAATTTTCTTAAATTGGCATGTCACAAATATGATATTCAAATATTCATACACCCTAAATTAGTAAACAGATAACTGTTCAGGCAACCCACCGAGGATCAATGAGAAAAGGAACAGAAACTAGTGTTAAGCCCAAAGCAACGACTCAGCCAAGAATTTTTTCTCTCTGCGATCGGTTAGACGCTTGGCAAAGTCTGGCAAATACTAAATGGAATCAGCACAGTTTCAGTTTCAAGTGTGGCTTGTTAATTCTGCCTGCGGTATGGATTGTAGCTGCAAATGGACTCAGAGCTACAGCTAATAACTTTACACCAAACTCGGATGGAGATAGTAGTTACCGAGAGTTAAAAATCGTACAGGAAACAGAACCTTCCCCGGTAACTGAACCGAATCAACCACAACCAAATCCCGAATCATCGCCAGCGCAACCAGAAACACCACAACGCATTCGAGTCCGCAAAATCCAGGTTATAGATAGCACAGTTTTTCGTGAAAATGACTTGAATGCAGTTGTCAAGCCATTTGAAGAACGGGACTTGACTTTAGAAGAAATCAGACAAGCAGCAGACGCTGTTACCCAGCTTTACCTAAATAAAGGCTATCTCAATTCCAGAGCAATTCCCGACACTCAGCAACCTAGTACCGCTAATGGAATTGTGGTCATTCGTGTCATTGAAGGGCGTTTAGCAGAGATAGATATCCAAGGAACGCGGCGATTAAACCAAGCTTATATTCGTAGTCGCATCGAATTAGGTGCTGGTGTACCTCTGAATATTGGTAAGTTGGAAGACCAACTAAAGCTATTGCGACTCGATCCTTTGTTTACAAATGTGGAAGCACGTCTGCGTCCCACGGGTAAAGTTGGTCAAAGTGTTTTGGTTGTGAGAGTTGAAGAGGCAAATACTTTAACTGGTAGCTTGGGTGTAGATAATTATTCGCCTCCCAGTATTGGTGCAGAAAGATTGGGTGTTGAACTGCGCCATCGCAATTTAACTGGGATGGGAGATGAGTTAGCAGGCTATTATTTCCACTCGTTCACTGGTGGTTCCGATATCTATGATTTTAGGTATCAGGTTCCCGTCAATGCTATGGATGGAAAGGTACAAATTAGAGCTGCATTTAATCGTAACAGAATTACTGAAGTGCCCTTTGATGCCCTTGGGATTCGGGCAAACCAGGATCTTTATGAAATCAATTATCGCCAACCATTAATGCGATCGCCAAGAGTTGAATTTGCCCTATCTTTAGGATTTACCTATCAAGATGGTCAAACTTTTCTCTTGGATAACCTGGCAACCCCTTTTGGTATCGGCCCCGACGCCAATGGAGTCAGCCGTACTAGCGTCATTAAGTTTGGTCAAGATTATATCAAACGCGAACCCCAAGGTGCTTGGTTCTTGCGATCGCAATTTAGTTTTGGCATTGACATCTTAGATGCCACAATCAACAATGACCCCATACCCGATGGTCGCTTTTTCAGTTGGCTAGGTCAAATACAGCGCGTACAGCGACTCAGCAACAACCAATTATTGATCGTCCAAGCAGAATTACAGCTAACACCAGATAGCCTTTTACCTTCCCAGCAATTCGTCATTGGCGGCGGACAATCAGTCAGAGGATATCGCCAAAATGTGCGCTCAGGGGATAATGGATTTCGGGTAGCGATCGAAGATAGAATCACAGTGCAACGTAATGAATCTGGATTATCTACCATTCAAGTAGCACCGTTTGTTGACATGGGAGCTGTTTGGAATAAGTCAAATAATCCCAATCAGCTACCCGATCAAACTTTTCTGATTGGTGCAGGTTTAGGATTATTGTGGAATGAAGCCTTTGGCATTGATAATTTAAATTTACGACTCGATTATGGATTTCCATTTATCGATTTGAGCGATCGCGGTAATAACGCTCAAGATGATGGCTTTTATTTTAGCCTGCGGTATCAGCCTTAGTGGGGAGATGAGAGAGATGAGGCTAGGGTATACACACAAGTTTCTTGACCTGCACCTTTATTGCATCGACCTGCACCTTTGATGCATCGACTTGCACCTTTATTGCATCGACCTGCGCCTTTGTTGCATCGACCTGCGCCTTTATTGCATCGACCTGCGCCTTTGATGCATCGACCTGCGCCTTTGATGCATCGACCTGC
>NZ_CAWUDO010000160.1:0-12552 GCF_963920935.1 Nostoc sp. CCY 9925
TCTGAGGCTCAACTTTGACCTTCTGAGGCTCAACTTTGACCTTCTGAGGCTCAACGTTGACCTTCTGAGGCTCAACTTTGACCTTCTGAGGCTCAATTTTGACCTTCTGAGGCTCAAGTTGACCTTCTGAGGTTCAACTTTGACCTTTTGAGGCTCGACTTTGACCTTCTGAGGCTCGACTTTGACCTTCTGAGGCTTAATTTTGACCTTCTGAGGCTCAAATACGGCTTTGCAATAGCAATACCTTTGCCAAATCGAAACATGTCTTGATTTGTAGGTGGGTTGAAGTACGAAACCCAACGTATTTGTTGGGTTTCGCTTCGCTTAATCCAACCTACAAAAAAATGGCGAAGGTATTGAATAGATGAATTGGTTGTACGCTCCTACTTCTTCATACTTTCAGTATTTTTGACCAGGGTACAAAAAAGCAACTTTTGATAAACTGAGAGCGCATTTTGTATCAAATTTGCTTCCACTCACCGCGTCCTCGACTCTCCACTCCCTAGTTAATCCAACAGCGAGTTATACCATGACTGCCACACCAAAATTAAGATACTCTAACTGGGTTAAACAAGTATTTCACCGGCTGAGTATTCGGCAAAAAATTGTTTGTGGGTACGGACTAGCTTTAGGAATTGCAGTTTTGGGAACAACAGCAGGATTGGTAATAGGCGATCGCTATTTGCAACAAGCTAGACAAAAAATGGTCTTGGCAGATGAGGAAGGAAGCTTACTAAGTAGTTTGCAAGGAGAACTGCTGGAAATACAAATTCATCAGCAAGAAATAGTCCCCTTTTTACAGCAGCCACAAGCTTTGCAAAGAGGAATATCTAGTTTTAAGACCGATTTGGCCGAAGCTGAAACATTGCTTTCTCAGGCAGAAGAATTTAGTCAGACCCATTTCCAAGGAGATTTACACCTGCTGCTACTCAAGCATGACAACTCAATAAATGTATATTTTGAGCAACTGAGGTCGCTAATTCGGAAAATTTTGCCATTAAGTTCACAGCCACAGGGAGCATTAAAAGCGCAGCAATTAATCTCGAAATTTAGTCAAAGTCAGGATGCTTTGAAGTTTTATCAATTTGCCCATGAGTTAACTGAG
Source organism: Nostoc sp. CCY 9925 (assembly GCF_963920935.1). Lineage (NCBI taxonomy): Bacteria > Bacillati > Cyanobacteriota > Cyanophyceae > Nostocales > Nostocaceae > Nostoc > Nostoc sp. CCY 9925. The sequence continues at coordinate 1,106 of NZ_CAWUDO010000160.1, forward strand.
TTTGCCAAAACAGTTCAAGAAGATCAAGAGCACGCTGACCTAGCTCGAGAAAAAGCTGCGTTAATCCAAGCTCAGATTATTATTGCTAGTATGCTGTTGTCAGTGGCGATGGCAGCTATCCTTGCTTTCTATACAAGTAGTGTTATTGCCCGTCCGATTAACGCAGTTACAAATATTGCCCAAACAGTTACCCAAGAAGCCAATTTTGATTTGCAAGCGCCGATCACTACAGAAGATGAAGTTGGTGGATTGGCTAACTCTCTTAATCAGCTAATTCAACAGGTAAAGCACCTATTAGTAGAACAACAAGCCGAAAACCAAGCACGACTAATTCAAAGTGAGAAAATGTCTAGTTTAGGGCGGATGTTGGCTGGCATTGCCCACGAAATTAATAATCCCATAAATTTTATTTCTGGCAACCTCGTACATGCAAAAACTTATACTGATGATTTGTTAGCGCTACTCCAAGCTTATCAAGCCGAAGTACTTGAACCTTCACCTGCTTTGCAAACTTTAGCAGAAGAAATTGATTTAGAGTTTATGTTAGGAGATTTACCAAAACTCTTTAATTCAATGAAAGTTGGCGCTGACCGCACGCGAGAAATTGTCCGAAGTTTAAAAGATTTCTCTCGCTTAGATGAAGGCGAAGTCCAGTTATTAGACTTACACGCTTGTCTAGATAGTACACTATTAATTTTGAATAATCGCCTGAAAAATGGTATTAGCCTGATTCGTAATTATGGAGAAATTCCAACAATTCCAGGCTATACAGGTTTACTTTATCAGGTTTTTATGAATCTTTTAAGCAATGCCATCGATGCTGTGGAGGAAAAAGCAGCCGAGAATCCTGAATTTTTACCTGAAATTACCATTATCACAGAATGCTGTCAGAATAATTGGGCGATCGTGCGAATTGCAGACAACGGTTGTGGAATTTCGCCGGAAAATCTGCACAAAATATTTGAAACATTTTTCACCACCAAACCGCGAGGGATTGGTACTGGTTTGGGGCTAGCGATCGCATATCAGATTGTGGTAGAAAAACATCAAGGTAAAGTTAGCTGCGAGTCTGAGTTAGATAAAGGTACAGAGTTTGCTATTACTCTGCCAATTTCTCGCACCTAAGTTACCCAAAATTTTTGTAGACAGACGTAGCATTGCCACGTCTCTACATTTTTCCGCCTTGGGGTACTAGCATTTGAAAGTTGATTTTTTGATAATAATCAGCAGCAAGTATAAGCTTGCGTGTCAAAATTTCTTGGTGGACTTACCAAAGTTCGCTGTCATCAAAGCTTTGAAGCTAGCTTTGGCAAGCTTTTTGAGAACAAAGGGAAAAACAAACCTATGGGACTTTTCGATCAAATTCTCGGTGCTGTGGCTAATCCCAATCAACAGGGCAGCTTAGGTCAACTAGGAAGTATTATTAACACTGTAAATCAACTGAGCGATCGTACTGGCACAGACCCTTCTACTATCCAGTCAGTTTTGTCAATTGTGGGTAGTCAAGTTCGTTCTGCTTTACAACAAAAGCAAGCCACAGACGGTAATGAAGCTGCACAAAGTCTAGTCAATCAATATGCTGGTACTTCTCCTAACCCCCAAGCAGTCGATTCCTTATTTCCTGCTGGTATACAACAGCAAGTAGCTCAAATTGCTGCCCAGCGCACAGGGTTAGATCCCGGTATGGTTCAACAATTGCTCCCTTTAGCAGTACCTCTAGTACTGAATTTTTTACAATCAGGCGCCAATGCTCAAAATCCCCAAGCTGGCGGTAATCCTGTACTCAATTCCTTTTTAGATGCTGACGGTGATGGAGATGTTGATATCGCCGACGCCCTGCAAATGGCCAATCGTTACATAAGATAACAATAGTTCCCTGCACTACTCACCTCCCTCATCCCCCCCTACTGCATACAGACGCGATTCATCGCGTCTCTACGAACTCCCTACTCCCCACTACCCACCTCCCTTATCCCCCTCATCTTTTCACTCACTACAACAATCTCCTTGTCATGAGACATCGGCAAATAGGCCTTGCTAGATTCTTAGCTTGGACATAGGCTGAGAAGAAGGGAAATCTGCTAACACAAATCAGACAGTCTATGGCTAAATTTTTTGACTGTATTACTGAAGAACTGCAAGACTTTATTGCTGCCCAACATATTTTCTTTGTTGGCTCTGCACCTTTAAGCCCTACAGGTCATGTTAACCTGTCTCCTAAAGGTTTGGATTGCTTTCGTATCCTCTCTCCCAACCGAGTAGGTTATATAGATCTTACAGGCAGTAGTAACGAAACTTCCGCCCATTTAGAAGAAAATGGGCGAATTACTTTCATGTTTTGCGCTTTTGAAGAACCTGCTTGTATCCTGCGTCTTTATGGTCGAGGAAATACAATTTTATCGACTTCTCCAGACTGGAACTCACTATACTGTCTATTTCCAGAAATACCTGGAACTCGTCAAATTATCGTCGCCGATATCCAACAAGTACAGACCTCCTGTGGTTTTGGTGTACCACTCTATGAATATCGAGGTCAGCGCCAAACTCTAGTAAACTGGGCTAGAAAAAAAGGCGAGCAGGGAGTTAGAGAATATCAACAGCAGAAAAATCTCGTCAGCCTTGATGGTTTATCGACTCCACTGAGTAAATCATTTTAATTTTGGCAAAAGCAGGTTATTGGGCAGGATTTATACCAAGTTAACTAAGATAGTATTATTTACTTCATAAGCACTAATACCATTTGGGATTTGGAATTTAGGATTTGGAATTTTCAAACACTTACTGGGCAGGTTTTTGTTATGGCAATTATTATTCAAATTGGTATTATATAGCTGCTTTGATTCTAAAAAAAATTAACTTTGGTAACTTGGTATTAAGACATGGTAAGTTATTCGATTTGTGCACTCACAGAAAAAGATCAGCCTTTTCTGTGGCAAATGCTTTACGAAGCAGCACATCTGGGAGAAGAAGGTAATTTTTCAGTAGAGGATGCAATGAATCATCCTGATTTAGTGAAATATGTGAAAAATTGGGGAGGAAAAGATGATAGTGGCTTTGTTGCTATTTTAGAAAGTACTAATCAGCCAGTAGGAGCAGCATGGCTGCGTTTATTGACAGGTGAAAATAAAGGATATGGTTATATTTGCGATCGCATTCCCGAATTAGCGATCGCAATTCTCCCTGAATATCGCAATCAAGGCATAGGAACACAGCTACTCAAGCATTTATTAGCAGCAGCCAAAACATCCTACCCATCAGTATCACTCAGCACTAGAAAGACAAATCCCGCCTTGGCTTTATATAAAAGATTAGGTTTTGAATTCGTCCCCGGTAGCGAGACAATCAACCGAGTTGGTGGAATCTCTTTAAAAATGAAAGTTGATTTATGAAAAGAGAATTACGGAGTCAGAATTCAGAATAAATTGAAGTAAATCTTAAGTAGGTTACTTTAGTTTTTTCCTTAAAACTCAAATTGGGAAAGAATTTCTGTTTCACTCTTGGCTGCATTTATCCATTCTTGCATTGCTGTCAGTGCTAAAATTGCTTCGACATAATCTTGAGAAACAGCATCTAATTGCACATCATAAGCTACAAACCGTAAGACCACTGGAGCAAAAAACGCATCAGCAATTGTGAAATTACCAAACAAGAAATTGCCTGTAGTCCCAAATTTTTGGCGTGATTCTTTCCAAATACTTGTAATGCGATCGATATCTTGCTGGACGCCAAATGCTAAACCTTTGCCAGGGTATTTAGTGCGGCAGTTCATCGGCATATTCTGACGCAAATTTTGAAAACCAGAGTGCATTTCGGCAGTAATAGAACGGGCAAATGCTCTTGCTGCTTTATCTTCTGGCCACCATTGCAGAGTCGGAAATGCTTCAGCTAAATATTCACAAATAGCAAGAGAATCCCAGACATTTAGCGTATCGTGTAAGAGTACAGGTACTTTTCCTGATGGCGAGTATTGCCGAGTTTTTGATGAAGAATCTGAACCGTAAAGCGGAATCCGAATTTCATCGAATTCCAAGCCAAATTGTTTCATCGCTAGCCAAGGACGAAGCGACCAAGATGAATAATTTTTATTGCCAATTACCAAAGTTAGTTGTGCCATATTTTTAGTACCTGTAAAGCTGTTCAATCCACATAGACACGTCAACTTCGGAACCGGATGCAAAAGATTTTCCGGTTACAGGGTCGTAAGCTTGCCAATAAATATTACCGTGGCGGTCAACTTTTTGTGTAACTTGTAATTCGTTAGGATCTGCTAGAAGTTGACGGACAAATTTTTCCCAGATACTATGCAGAGATTCCCAAAAGTTTAAATTAACTTTTTTATAGAATGAGGGGCTACAAGTTATGTCTATTTCTTCTGCTTCTAGACATTTCGTCTGATTATTCATAAAATTATTCCTGACAGTTGCTCTATAAATAAAACAGTAGCAACCTTGCAGCAAGGAATCAAATCATGGCTTGTATAGGTTCTATAAATTTAATTTATAGATATGAGAAATCATGAATACAAGGTTTTTGCCACAATTAAATCAGGATGCGTATACCGTTGTTCTCGTCAATTGACCATGAAACTCTCCCAACTTCGAGCCATAGTTGCAGTAGCAGAACGTGGTAATTTTAGTGAAGCAGCCTTAGAATTGCAGCTTTCTCAGCCTGCAATTAGTCATGCGATCGCCACTTTAGAAGAAGAATTAGGTGTGCCTTTATTTGCCAGAGGTCGTCACGGTGCAGTGCTGACACCTGCTGGTGAGCGTATACTATATCACGCGCATCAGGCAATGCAACATCTAGAGATGATGCAACACGAAGCAAATCTACATAAAGGTTTACATGGCGGCCATGTACGAATTGCGGCTTTTCGCAGTGTAGCTACTCATTTATTACCAAAAGCGATCGCTCAGTTTCACGATCGATTCCCAGAAGTTGCTGTCACCATTATAGAGTGTGCTGCTTTCACCGATGTAGAACAATGTTTGCGTGACGGACGTACTGATATTGGTATTACCTGTTTACCAACTAGTGATGAGTTTGAGACTTGGGAAATTTTTCGCGATGAATATCTAGCTTTACTACCACCACAAGCCAAAATTAACAGCAAAGCAATCACTTGGGAAGACGTAGCAGCCTATCCACCAGTTTTGCTTCCTTGTACACCTTGTGGACGCATTCTTCACAACCATCTCAAGAGTTTAGCAATTCCCATAACTACTGCTACCGACATTCAAGAAGATTCCACAGTTGTGAGTATGGTAAATCAAGGACTTAGGGCTGCTATTATGCCTCGTTTAGCAGCTGTACCCATTCCGCCAAAGGTACAGATATACAGTTTACCAGCACCCATTGAGAGAGTAATTGCAACAGCAATTTTATCTAATGGCTTGCAAGTACCTGCGGTGTTTACATTTTTAGAGATGTTGAAAAAATTTGATTTTTATACCTTAGCTAAATCGGCTTATTAATATAGGAGTAAAGACGCGATAAATCGCCGTCTCTACAATATCAATCGTTTTGTAGAGACGGCGATTTATCGCGTCTCTTGCCTTAACCACAGTTTTAAGCCAGTCTGCGTTTAACCTCCTCTGGCAAATTTTCCAACAAAACTTCTACTTGTTCGCCTGTTTTCAAATCTTTCAGAGAAGATTTCTGCGCTGCTGCTTCCTCAGAACCAATAATCACACAAAATTGAATTCCTTGTTTATCTGCTAACTGAAATTGTTTGCCCAAGGGACGCTTATCAAAGTTAGTGATAACATTAATTCCCGCTTGACGCAGTTGTTGAGAAACTTTTAAATAAGTCGGCATTAAATCATCTTGCATATTCACTACCATCACCTGTGCTGGTGTAGCAGCTAAGGTACTCAAAATACCTGCTTTGAGCAATCGACTAATTAAGCGAGTTAAGCCAATGGAAATGCCAACACCAGGCATTTTTTCGCCTAAAAATACTCCGACTAATTCTTCATATCTGCCGCCAGAACAAATACTACCTAAGGCTTCGTGTCCTAATAAAGTTGTTTCGTAAACTGTACCAGTATAGTAATCAAGTCCACGAGCAATAGATAAATCAATACAAAAACGATTTTCGGCAACTCCGAGATTACGCACGCCTGTAATTACTGTTTCTAGTTCGGTAACACCCAAGCTTAATTTTTCGGTTTCTGGGAGATTGTTTGCTAGATGTTTGAGCTTATCTAATACTGCATCAACCGAGCCATTTATTTTAACAAATTCAATTATTTTTTCAGCTTGTTCTGCGGAAATTCCCTCTTTTTCTAAATCTTGTTTGACTTTATTTTGCCCAACTTTTTCTAGGGTATCAACAATACTGATGCAAGATTTAATTTGGTTTTCGGCAATTCCTAATGATTTAAAGAAACCTGTAAGCACTTTACGGTTATTGATGCGGATGAGAAAATCACCGATGTTAATTGCTTCAAATATTTCAGTGATAATTGCAGGCATTTGAGCATCATAAAGCAAGCTCAGTTCTCGACGAGCAACTACATCAATATCGCATTGTCGAAACTGGCGAAAACGTCCATCTTTTGCGCGTTCTCCGCGAAAAACTACATCCATTTGGTAGCGGGCAAAAGGAAAGGTTAATTCATTGAGGTGACGAGCAATATAAGCTGCTAATGGCACTGTTTGGTCAAACTTTAATGCCCTTGCTTCGGAACCAGTTTCGCCGGATTTATCTTTTTCGGCTTGGCGATTTGGTGGCAAGATGGGGTCAATTCCATAAATGATATTGTCGCCTTGGTTTCCTTTTGCTTGTAGGACTTCTAAACGTTCTACTGCTGGGGTTTCAATGGGCGTAAATCCATAGCTTTCAAAAACTCTACGGATGGTATCTAATAAATATAATTCTAGGCGCTTTTCGCTAGGAAGAAATTCTGGGAAACCGCTAGGAGTAGAAAAGTTTATTTTGTCACCTTTTGCCATACTTGATACACTTTTAGATTTTAGTTTTTAGTAGGGTGTGTTATGCCGTAGGCTAACGCACCATTCGAGATTTTCGGTGCGTTAGGACTTACGTCCATAACGCACCCTACTAAATTTTGAATTCTGAATTCTGCTCGATCGCTTTATTTTAGCCGTTGTTCTTGAATGAGGGTGCGTTGAAAAATTTGACCGTTTTTAAACCAATGCCAAGTCCGGGCACGATTGTTATTATCTGGACTAATGTAAATCATTTCATATAAGCTCATTTCTGGGTTTGTCTTATAAGCAAACCACAAAATCACTATAGAATCGTCGGCTTCCCAGGCTTTGCCATCAATGCGATCGGTGTCAAACCAAAGTTTATTATCTTTATATATTCCGGGGAATTCGTACTCTTCTTTTTTACCGTCAGCCCATGTGTAGCGGTTGATTTGGTAGTAAGGATGAGGGCCGTTTTCTGGAAATTGACAAGTTAAGTGAGATTCGTAGCTGTCAATAATTTTTCCAGCTGTATCAACTAATGTATAAGTGCCTACCCAATCTCCTTCATGACGGGCAAGCACGGGCATTCCTTCTTTGATATTAGACATGGCTATTCACCTTTTATTGTTCTAACATTTTGAAAAATCGGGTAAAGTAATCTGGAAAAGTTTTTGCTGTACAACCTGGGTCTTTAATTACAATCCCTGGAACTTTTAAGCCCGTGACAGCAAATGCCATTGCCATGCGATGATCGTGATAGGTTTCAATTGCTGCTGGAGTAATAGGGCCTGGTTCAATCTTCAGTCTATCTGCAAATTCTTCAACTTGAACTCCCAAGCGACGCAATTCGGTAACTACGGCGTGAATGCGGTCGGTTTCTTTGTAGCGAATATGTTCGACATTGCGAATGGTAACAGGTGAAGTGGCAAAGGGAGCGATCGCTCCTAAGGTTTGCACTAAATCTGAGATATCATTCATGTCAATATCGATACCCTGCAATTGCTCTGGGCCTGTGACTTCGGTGTAATCATCAGCTTCCCGAATTTGGCAACCCATTTGTTCTAAAACGTTGAGCCAAAGAATATCACCTTGACAAGATTGTTTGGTCAAATGTTTTACCCGCACTCGTCCACCAGTAACGGCGGCGGCGGCAAAAAAGTAAGAAGCATTCGACGCATCTGGTTCTATTGTGTAATGTCGAGGCTGATAACGCTGACCTGCTTGAATTTGGAATTGATTTTCGCCGATTTGATTGACTTCCACGCCAAAATCCGCCATCAACTTACAAGTCATTTTGACGTAAGATTGAGAAACCAATGTCCCCTCAACTTCAATGATTGTGTCTTGTTGAGCATAGGGCGCAATCATGAGTAATGCCGAAAGTTGCTGACTTGTTTGGTTAGCTTTCAAGCGAAAATGCCCCCCAGAAAACTGCCCACCGTAGATGGTGTAAGGCATAAAATCAGGATTTCCCTGGAAGTTAACGGTTACTCCGCTACTTTGCAGCACCTTTAGCAAGTCGCCCATTGGTCGTTCTCGCATCCGGGGAACGCCATCTAGCCGATATTCGCCGTTACCCAGTGCTACCAGCGCCGAAATAAACCTTGCTGCTGTACCTGCTAAACCCACAAATAAATCGGCCTGCTTCGCGGGAATTTCGCCTCCTTTTCCTGCTATTTGAATTTGAGCTAGGTCAGGATTTAGGGTAATGGGGATGCCTAATTGTTCTAAACATTTGGCAAAATAATTGCTGTCTTCACTAAATAGAGCATTTTCTAAAATCGAGTCGCCTTGCGCTAAGGCTGCGACAAGTAATGCCCGATTAGTAATACTTTTAGAACCAGGAATCTCTACCGTGGCGTTTATTGGGCGATTCAGAGCAGGGATTTCAATGGTATCCACTTTTAACCTCTGTGCAGGTGGTCAGCTACAACTTAATTATGTTCGCATATTATGAGTTGGGAGTGGGGAAGGTTATCAAAGACGGCTTTAATTATCGCTGGCGTAAATTCTTTAGAAGATAAACTGGCAAAACCAGTACCACGGGCTGCCATGACATCGCTGTAGCTGCCAAAAATTGAGAGGGCTGGTGCGGCTAGCGTTCGCACCGCAACATGAAAAACTTTGAATCTCCTAAATTTATTTATGGGGATTTACTTTTTACTTCATTTCTTCCGTTAAAAGACTTGTTGCTCTATCTAACGTGTAACTTAATTCACGTGTAGTTCCTAACCAGTTAATAGCAGATAGACAAAAGACAACAAGGGAAATCATCACTGAAAGGACTCCAGCTTTCCAATTGCTTATCCAGCCTTTGGTGAGCCAGCACGTAAAACTTATTCCGAACAATGGAGTAATAAGCAATGAATTTCTGAATAATCTATTTAAATTTTGTATGTACTCAATTCTCTTGACTAAATTGTCTGAGCCATTTTGATATATCAAGATTAACTTCTTATCTTCTTTCCTATCGACACAATGATTTTCAAAGAAAAATTTTATAAAAACACTCCAAGTATCTGGAGACATAAAACGATACAAACATGCTCCCAAAATATAAGACAAAGGGAGAATAATGAATACTATTAGGGGAATAGATTTGTCAAGATTATTGCTCTGAAACCAGGTAGATATATCATAGATATTGAAGAATGAAAGGACACTAAAAAAAATTGAAAGGAGCGCGATTAAGCCAGTTACTAAAAATTCAGAAAGCAGTAAGGTTGTACCCATATCTTTATATTCAAAAGCTTCAATTTTGATGGATAAGATAATATTTAAATGGTTTTGTCCTTTGTGTTCTGACAATTAAATTACTTTATGATTAATCTCAATAAGTTCTTTACAATGCTTGATTTTGCAATTCCTGCAATGTCATCATGCAATTTCACAGACAAGTGCGTAGGCGTAGCCCGTCGTAGACATCGCTTGTAGCGACTGTTTTAAAAGTTAAGCGATCGCTACCAATGTCAAAGTTTGGGAACCGAGTTACTCAAAAGATTGCTGCAAGTAGGGTGTGATGAAGATTTAACCCTAATTAGTGCCGAAATTCTAGCTGAAAATTCTGCAATGCAAAAAGTCTGCAAACATTTAACGCTAATTAGTGCCGAAATTCTGACTCAAATAATTGTGAATTGCGTTAGCGTAGCGGGGCGTAGCCCATTGCGAATTGGTATAACCTCTTTATCCACACCAATATCTTTCGCCAGTCCCGCCGCCTGCGATCGCATCTTCTCAAGAGTGCGATGGCAAAGCAATGAGCATCATTCACCGTAGTATAGCTACGAAGCTCACTGGAAGCAGATAACTCTATTTACTGCATTTAATTTGTTATGTCGCGCTCATTCATTCACTGGCGCTACTTCGCGTGATGCTAGGAAACCAAGGACAATTGCTACTAAGATCAATGCTGGAATATCGCCGAACAGGTGTCCACGTTCCGCAGGGTCAATGACTGCGTGTACCGCCATGATCAGCCCGTGGACAAAACTCGACCAGACGGTGAACCAGATTAAACTCAGATGCGCTTCTGGTTTTCGAGAAGCCCATAGTAAAAAGACACCGAGCGTCGCATAAACACCCACGATCATCTGTTCGTATTCATATTGACCTGGTTGCCATGACCAGCCAGATGACCAGACTTTCATCAACGGATAGACCAGGAGAAAAGCAATTCCAACAACAACAAGGGCAATTCGCAAGTACCGATGCTGCTCATCCATTACTCCAACCTCACACTATTTTTTCAGGGTAGTTTCTACTAATGGAATGCCTATTTCTAATAGTATTCTCACCAGTGACACTTCAACTTAGGAGTGTTAGGAATCTTGATGTTCCTCTTGGTTTAAAGTTGATCCAACACTGAATGTCTGCAAGGCAATGGGCATCACTCACGGTGAATGATGCCACTAGTATCATCCCGTCTGTTTAGCGGCCGCTGCGGTGGATTTTAAGCGAGTAATAGTGGCTTTACGAATGCGATCGCTTTTGCGTACTCCCCCTGTCATCTCGTATTCGCGGCTGTCTTTGCCATACTTCAACGCCACACCACTAACCAAGCGTTCTGAGATTTCGCGGATGGTCTTTTCAAGGGTTTGTATTTTTGCCTTTGCCGAGTCAAGGGCGGTTAGCATCATATTATACTGGTCGATCTCGTTGTGGAGTTGCTCAGCTAACTCGGTTAAATAGTTTAAACTGATGGAATCACCAAAATCTAAGCTGGAATTAATTGATTTAAATCCGATTATTTTCTGTTCGGTTTTTTCTAGCAGAGGAGAGGTTTTTTGTTTGCGTGGCATTAATGCACACCTTTTACTAAACTTATCTTTCTAGAATGTCTCAAGAAGAGAATGTAGTGGTTCAGTAAAACTTGCAAAAAAAAGTGTTTTTTTAAATAAGATTGCATTGCTAGCTCAGTAATTATACAACGCTAGATAACAAATTGTTAAGAACAGACTTGTGTTGTGAACGAATCGACTTGTGTTGTGAACGAATCGACTTGTGTTGTG
>NZ_CAWUDO010000161.1:0-12055 GCF_963920935.1 Nostoc sp. CCY 9925
TTTTTTCTTTTAGTCCTTTTATTCAGAATACCCGGAAAGTGACACAAGAGGGTTATCACCTAGATAAATTGTACCGCCTGGTTTCATTGCCTCAATAGCAATTTCTAAAACGTTAATTAAATAGTCGGCACTAGGAAAGTATTGAACCGTGGAATTCACAATACAAGTATCAAATTTTTGTTGATACAGTCCTTTGATTTGTTCTGCACTAGCAAGGTGTAATTCTACCTTCTCTGATTCCGCAGGTTTGTTTTGCAGATATTCTGTAATGTAGTCTAAGCCAACCTGAGAGATATCAATGCCGACATATTTTTCTACCACAGGTACGAGTCGGAACAACACCAGCCCAGTACCGCAACCAATTTCCAACACCTGTTTTGGTTGGTAGGAGAGGATTTGCTCGATGCGATAGTCTAACCATTCTCGCATCTGAGCTACGGGAATGGGTTCTCCTGTGTAACTATCAACCCAGCCAGTTAGGTTGAAGGTGGGGTCAGATGTGACATGGGACTGGGTATAAAGGTGCTTGTCAAATAATTCTGCCCAGTTAGCTTTTTGATGTTCCAACAATGACTCGCTATTGTTCTCGTTAACCACTGTGGAAACAATTTCTGGTTTGGGTACAACATAAGCAACTAAAGCTTTATCCTCAGTTTGAGAACCTACAGCTAAAACTAAAGAGTCTCGCACTGCTGGATGTTGAGCCAGACAAGCTTGGATTTCGGTGGGTTCAATCCGAAAGCCGCGGATCTTCAGCTGATCGTCCACACGACCGACAAATTCAAGGATACCATCGGCACGTCTGCGGACAAGATCCCTGGTGCGATAGATTTTGGCGTGAGGATCTAAACTAAAAGGATCTGGGATAAAATTTTCTGTTGTTAAATCGGGTCGTCGCCAGTAACCCCGCGCCAAACCATCTCCACCAACGTACAATTCCCCAACAACACCATCTGGGACGGTTTCTCGCTGAGTATCAAGGATGTAAACGTAGGTGTTAGATATTGGCTGGCCAATGGGAACTTGTTCTCCATCACAGTCGGAAATGTCTTGCATCCGATGACAGCAACTGAAAGTTGTGTTCTCTGTGGGGCCGTAGCCGTTAATGATTACGCAGTCACCAAGATGGGTTAATGCTCGTCGAACCTGCTGCACAGAAAGTACATCGCCTCCAGCAAGGAGTTGGCGAAGTCCTCGAAGCCCATCAATATTTTCGTCAACCATCAAATGAAATAAACTAGCAGTTAACCAAGCAGTGGTTATGCCTTGTTGCTGAATCAGTTGTCCTAATTCTTTTAAGGAGGGACGGCTGGGGGCAATTACTAAACGACTTCCGTTGAGCAACGCACCCCAAATTTCAAAAGTAGCAGCGTCAAAAGTTAATGGTGCTAATTGTAAAAGTACTTCTGATGCGTCCAGTTTAACGTAGTTGCATTCTTTCACTAATCGCACTACACCGCGATGGACTACACTCACGCCATTAGGCTGTCCGGTAGAGCCAGAAGTATACATGATATAGCAAAGATTTTCAGCACCAATTTGCACAGGTAAGTTAGTTTCCTGTTGAGCTGCGATGATGGCTTGGTTTTGGTCTAGGCAAACTAGTTGTGGTGCAATGCCTTTAAATTCTCTAGGAAGCTGTTGTACCGTTTGACTGTCAGTGATAATCAGGTCAAGGTTTGTATCTTGGACAATAAATTGAATGCGTGCCGATGGATCTTCTGGGTTAAGAGGAACATAGCCAGCAGAAGCCTTGAGAATCGCCAGCATTGCCACTATACTATCTATCCCCCGTCCCAGGTAGATGCCGATTAAGCTTTCTGGTGTTACACCCAAGGTTTGCAAATATCGGGCAAGTTGATTAGCTCTAGCGTTTAGCGCTTCGTAGGTTAGTGTTTGTTCTCCGTAGACCAGAGCAATTGCCTGTGGTTGTTCAGCTGCTTTGGCTGCAAAAAGTTCGTGGATTGTCTTGTCGCGTGGATATGAAATCTGCCAGTTATTACGCCCAGCACTGAGCAATTCCATCTTTTCCGCAGTTTCGAGAATTCCCACCTGCTGAATATTTTGATCGGCATCAGTACTGAGCGATCGCAATAAATTGACATAGTGGCCGGCTAATTTTTCGATGGTCGCAGCCTGAAATAGATCGGTATTATAAATTAGATAACCAGTTAATCCATCGTCAGCCTGTAACAGATGCATCTCTAGATCAAAGCGCACAGTATGTGCCTTAAAATCAAGGGTTTCGATCTCAAGACCAGGAAAGACTGGTGGTTTCATGGACGCATTCTGAAAAGCAAAAATTACTTGAATTAGCGGATTTTGGCTGCTATCCCTTTCTGGAGCCAGTACCTCTACCACCTGTTCAAAAGGAAAGTCTTGCCGTACATAAGCTGCTTGGGTAACTTGGCGTACCTGTTTCAACAAGTCTGAGAAAGTCATGTCTTGGGAAACTTGACAACGAAGCACTAATGTATTGACAAAAAAGCCAATGAGATTTTCGATTTCGCTACGGTTGCGGTTGGCGATCGGCGTTCCTATTGCTATGTCTTCTTGACCTGAGTAGCGGTAGAGTAGAACAAAAAAGGCCGCTACCAAAGTCATGAACAGGGTGGCACTATGTTTCTGGCTCAGTTTTTCTAGGGCGATCGCTGTCTTTGCCGTTAAGTGGAACTGTACGTTAGAACCAACGAAGGTCTGCACCTGTGGACGTGCATAGTCTTTAGGTAATTTTAAAGGTGGCAGCCCTGCTAATTGATATTTCCAGTATGCAAGTTGCTTTTCCTGTACCTCACCTTGTAGCCAAGCACGTTGACCAACAGCAAAATCAGCATAGCTTATTGACAATTCGGGTAGGTGTGGCGTTTCTTTTGCGATCGCTGCTTGGTAATACTGACTGAGTTCACGGTTAAAGACTCCAATAGACCAGCCATCAGCGATGATGTGATGCAAACTGATCAGGAAAATGTACTCGTCTGCCTTGAGTTTCAGCAGTGTGAAGCGAAAAAGTGGTGTTTTACTCAGATCGTAACGCCAGAGATATTCATCTTTACATATCTGGGCAATGGCATTTTCATCTGTAATCTCAATGACGTTGAGAGCAACCTGCACAGATGGCTCAATTCTTTGTATCGGCTCCCCATTAATTATAGGAAAGCAGGTGCGTAAAGATTCTTGACGCGCAGCGATCGCTTGTAAGGCAACTGCTAGGATATCTGCGTTTAGGATGCCTTGGATGCGATAACTGATAAGGATGTTGTACGCAGGATTGCCTGGATCAAAATTATTTAAGAACCATAAACGTCCTTGGGCAAAAGACAAAGGTGCATCGCCTGCTATCGATCTAGGAAGTATCTGGGGTAGAATACCGCAGGAATCGCTGAAGACGTTCACAATCTTAGCAGCCAACTGGGCGATCGTGGGAGCGGCAAACACATCTGATAATTGCAATTCGACTGCAAAGGCAGCGCGGATGCGAGAAACAATCTGGGTAGCTAGTAGGGAATTGCCTCCCAATTCAAAGAAGTTATCGTCAATGCCGATTTTTTTAACTTCTTAGATATCAGCCCAAATATTAGCTAAAAGCTCTTCGGTAGAGGTATTGGCTGCTACAAAAACTACTTCGGAATTCCTCTGGTTTGGATCAGATGCTGGAAGATTCCGACGGTCTACTTTCCCATTCGGAGTTAAAGGTAAAGTATCCAATAAAACAAAAGCAGAGGGAACCATATAATCGGGCAACAACTCCAAGAGAAAGCCACGCATTGCAGTGGTGCTAGGCGCTTTGTCTGGCTGCGCGACGATATAAGCCACTAATTGCTGATTACCTATTTTGTCTTTTTGGGTAGTAACCACTGTCTGAAGTACATCGGGATGTTGAGCTAACGCAGCTTCAATTTCTCCCAATTCAACTCGGAAGCCCCGTATTTTTACTTGGTTATCGATGCGACCAATAAACTCAATGTTACCGTTGGGTAGGTAGCGAGCTAAGTCACCAGTTTTGTAGAGGCGTGTTCTTGGTTCATTGCTGAAGGGGTTATTACCCCTCTTCTGTCACTTTCCGAAAACATTTGCCATTTCTGAATCTTAGAGCTTTTGTATAGCAAGCGATAGCACGATTATTTTCTAATAACAAATACAAGGCCTATTTTTTTCTAATAGTATAGCTTGTATTGATTGTCTCATGAGGCTTCTAGCGATCGCCCTCCCGGAGAGTGACAGAAGAGGGATAATTTGCCCTAACTCTTCTAAAGACGGTGTGTGAGCAGGGGAAACCACTAATCGTCCACCGTTGAGTAAACAACCCCAAATCTCAAAAGTCGAGGCATCAAATGATATGGGAGCCAGTTGTAAGAAAACTTCTGCTGGAGTGAGATGAGCATAGTTAGCTGCTTTGACTAACCTTACTACACCACGATGGATGATGCTAACACCCTTTGGTTTACCAGTAGACCCCGAAGTGATTGTCTATGCTGAACCGTTTGACATCACTAGTCAGGTTAGGGTTAAGCCGCATCGTTTGTCTGCTACCCTTGTAGGTTTTGATGGGGGGGCGAGAATGGTCAGTGGGTAGGTCTAAAATGGGGATGGAGCCAGCAAATTGTTCTAACCAGTAAGATTCATGGACTGCCATTGCCTCAGTTTGGCTTTGTTGCTCCTGCCATTGCAGATATTCTTTAAATTGCATAGATGGCTTTAAGTAGCAATCAGCACCCAGGCACTGAGCAGAATATAATGCACCTAACTCCTTGAGGATGATGCCCATTGACCAACCATCAACAATAATGTGATGAATAGTCAAAACCAACAAATGGAGTTGCGACTCTAGTTTGAGAATTGAGAAGCGGCAGAGGGGTTTTTGGTTAAAGTCGAAAGGTTGTTGGTTTTCTTTTTGGAACCAATCAGCTAATTGTAAATTGCGATCGCCTTTGGCGCTGCGCTCCTTGCGATCACCACTATTTAAATTAGAAAAGTCAATTAAAGGAACCTCTACTGTTAGAGATGGTAAAATCTCCTGAAAATCGTTCTGGTTACTGATAACTGTACGTAGAGCTTCGTGGCGGTTGACAATTGTTTGGATAGCTTGAGTTATTGCCCCTTGATTCAAAAAACCTTTCAACTCCAGACCAATGGAAACATTGTATGCTAGCGAACCATCTTTCCCCATTTGTGCCAAAATACCTAATTGTTTTTGGGCTGCATTCAAGGGAATTTTGTCTGCTACTTGGCCGATAATCACAGCTTGTTGAGATAAAAGTCTGGTTTCTTCCATCTCATGGGGAATGGTAACAGCTTCTCGAAATCCATTACCCTGTAATAGTTGCCGCCATTGCCCCGCAGAAAGCAAGGGGTAGGAATGTCGCAAATCATGGTCAGCAAATTTCCACCAACCTGCGGTTAACCCAAAAGTTAGGTCTAACCAGCGTTGGGGAGCTGTTGTTTCTACTAAAACAAGTAATCCACCAGGAGCTAATAACTGCTGCACATGGTTGATTGTTTGAGATTTTGAGTAGCGTGGAGTACATTGGCTGCTATCACCAAATCATACTCATGAAAACTAAAGCCTTGAGTAGAAGGTTCTTGCTCAATATCTAAAATTTGACAGTTGATATTAGGGTAATTAGTGTATTTTTTCTCTGCCTTAGAGACGAATAGGGGAGAGACATCCGTAAATACATACTCAGTGTCATCGCACAGATAAGGCAGAATATGTGAAGTTGTGCCGCCAGTACCAGCCCCAATTTCTAGGATTCGGACTTTTCGCCCTTGCCGATGCTGTAAAGCTGTAGAAATAACTTTTTGTACCAAGGTATTCATAACTACAGCCCCTGGAGAATCTTGGTAAAGCTGGGTTGTTGTGCTTAAATCTCCTTGGGGAAATAACTGGAGTTTGGACTAATAAGCAACACTCAAAGCTTCCATTTGATGGAATAGCTGCGGTTGCGGACTGAACTCAGCTAGCACAGGTGTGAGGCGATCGCTAATTTCACTAGGAGTTACTAAAAAGTCCCGTGGTAGAGAACGGCTAAAATTCGCCTGGGGTCGCCATTCCACCTCATAAAGCCAATCTAACCAAGATTTGTCATTAGTTCCCAGGATTGCTTGTTGACTGGTTCGCTTGCAGGAAAGTCCATCAACTCGGACTACGATAGTCCCGTTTTCATCGTACAAGCGTAAATCAACTATTAAAGTTTCTGGATGAGAAGCTTTAACAGGGCGTAACTGAGTATGACTCCACAGGTTCAGTCCCAGATGGTTGTAGACTTCTAAGCGTTCTACGGCTACGGGTAAATAAATTTCTGATTTTACTGTTTCAGGGAAAACTGCGATCGCCACTTGCAAGCAACCATCCAGCAACACCGGATGCAGATGATAATTCAAAGCTTCGGCAACTAATGTCTCAGGCATCCGAATGCGCCCTAAAGCTTCTCCTTGCTGCCGCCATAGTTGTTCAATAACTTGGAAACTTGCACCGTAATTAATGCCCCGCTCTTGACACTGTTGATAGTAAGCTTTGACAGATATCTCTGGGAAACAGCGACTCCTTAACTGGGAGAAGTTTACTTGCTCTAGTTGTGGCTTTTGTTCTTTAACTACAATCTTGCCGGAGGTATGTAATTTCCATGATTCATCATCCGTTTGCAAACTGTAAATCCTAAATGCAGACTCCGCCGAGTTTTGGCTCAAAATCAACTGCACTGTTTGGATTTTCTCTGCTGGCAAAATCAGCGCATCAGAGATGATGACATCCTCTATAACCAAATTCTCAGATTTGAATGTAGCGATCGCAGCTGCTACTGCCATTTCTAAATAAGCAGCCCCAGGCAAGACAGCTTTTTCGTAAACACAATGATGCTGGAGAAAAGCCGGTGCATCGCTAGCCAGGGAGGATTCAAACAAAATATCTTGATGAGCTGAACGTAACCGTTGACCCAAGAGGGGATGAAGAGAATTAGGAGTTGATGCTTTTTGGTTTGTATCAATCCAGTATCGTTGGCGTTGAAACGGGTATGTCGGCAATGCGACCTTTCGTCGCTCATAGTCTCGGTCAAAGCCTGACCAATCCACCTGTACACCTTGCACATACAGTTGAGCTAAACTGTCGAGTATTTGCTGCCAATCTTCTTGCCCAGGACGCAAAGAGGGCAGCCATAGACCAACTGTTTCTGGTAGACACTTACGACCCATTCCCAGTAGAATCGGTTTTGCTCCACATTCGACAAAAATTTCATAACCTGTACAATACAGAGCTTCCATGCCTGCGGCAAAGCGTACTGGTTGCCGGATATGCTGACACCAATATTCAACTGTAGCTACTTCAGCCTTTACTAACTCCCCAGTGACATTAGAAATGAAGTCAATTTTTGGGGGGAAATAAGTTATCTCACTTGCTACCCGCGCAAACTCCGCCAGCATTGGTTCCATGAGGGGAGAGTGGAAAGCATGGGAGACTTGTAGAGGTGTAGCCTTGATTCCCATTGCTTCTAGTTTTACTACCACTAAGCGGACAGTATCGCGCTCTCCGGAGATAACCACACTTTCAGGGCTGTTAAAGGCAGCGATGCCTACGGCGGGCTTCGCCAACGCTACTTTATCTGCATAAGGTCCAATAATTGGCACAACCTGAGATTCTGAGGCTAACAAGGCCACCATTTCTCCACGAGCTGGTAACGCTTGCATCAGTTGTCCGCGTGCGGCAATCAACCTTAAACCATCTTCCAGGCTAAAAACCCCGGCGACACAAGCGGCTACATATTCACCGACGCTATGACCCATCACTGCTGCGGATTTAATTCCCCAAGACTGCCATAATTCTGCTAAGGCGTACTCTATCGCAAATAAAACAGGTTGAGTGTATGCTGTTTCATCTATGGGTGAAGTTTCTCCTGCTTCTGGATAAAGAATTTTCCCCAAAGGTACATCTAGATAAGGGCGCAGAATTTCCTCACAACGGTCAATGGTGGCGCGAAAGGTCGGCTGTGTCTTGTAGAGCGTGCGCCCCATCCCGATGTACTGTGACCCCTGACCCGTGAATAAAAACGCTACTTTGGGAGAATTATTTCTATGTAAGTGGTTGCTATGTAGGCCAAAAGTGTCCTGATTTTCCGCAAAAGCTTGTAGTTGCTCTTGCAAGTGGGTGGTGGACTCAGCGACGACAGCAAGGCGATAATCAAAATGCGATCGCCCTGTATTTGTCGTAAAGCACGTATCAGCTAGTGGTATTCCCAAATGTAATTTTAAATACTTTTGATAAGACTGTACAAGTTCCTTGAGAGCCTCCTCAGTTTTTGCCGAAAGGGTCAATACATGGAGAGGGCGCTCCCCTTCCGCCACTACACAATCTGGTGCTGGTGCTTCTTCTAAAACTATATGGGCATTAACACCGCCGAAACCGAAGGAACTTACCCCAGATCGTCTAGGGATCGAGTCCCCTTCTTGTGTCCTTAACTGCTGCCAATCTTTTGTTTCTTCTACTATGTAAAACGGACTATTATCTAATTTAATTCGTGGATTTAGTTGCTGATAATTAATTATTTTCGGCAATTTCTTGTGCTGCATTGCCAATAAAACTTTAATTATTCCAGCAATGCCGGCTGCTGCTTCTAAATGTCCAATATTTGTCTTGACAGAACCTAATCCACAATAAATTTCATGAGATGGGATAATGTTGTAGTGTTGATAGAGTTGCGTAAATGCTCGTTTGATGCCATTAATTTCAATTGGGTCTCCTAATGGGGTTCCTGTACCATGAGTTTCGATGTAAGAGACTGTATTAGGTGGAATATTTGCCTTTGTATATGCAGAGCGAATGACTTGTGATTGAGCATAAGCATTAGGAGAAGTTAAAGTCCGGGCAGCGCCGCCATGATTAACAGCACTTCCTCTAATCACGCCATAAATACGATCTTTATCTTTAATTGCATTTTTCAGAGATTTTAATAAAAGAACTCCTGCCCCTTCACCTCGCACATAACCATCCGCTTCCGCATCAAAAGTTTTACATTGTCCTTGCGGTGATAACATACCCAATTTACTGAAAGAAACGTAATAGGTAGGAGTAGACAAAACGCTGACTCCACCGACTAGCGCCAGCTTACATTCATTGTCTTTCAGCGCCTTGATTGCCTGATGAAGTGCGACAAGCGAGCTGGAACAAGCTGTGTCTACAGGTACGCTGGGGCCATGAAAATTGAAAAAGTAGGATATACGATTGGGAATAATACAAGTATAAGTACCAGTGGCGATGTGACCTTCAATACGATTTTGGTACTTTTCCAGTAATTCTTTATAGTCAAAATTACAAACTCCGATAAAAACACCTACATTAGCTCCTGATAAGTCTGTAGGGGAATATCCAGCATCTTCTAGACATGACCAAGTAAGCTCAAGCATTAACCTTTGTTGAGGGTCTATGATTTGTGCTTCTCGTGGTGAGATACCAAAAAATAAGGGATCAAATTTATCTGCATCTTCAATAAATCCACCCCATTTACTAATACTTTTGTTAATTTCATGGGGATTTGCAGAATATAACTTCTCCATATTCCACCGATTTGCAGGAACTTCAGTAATGCTATTGATTCCTTGCTCAAGATTGTTCCAAAACTGGTGATAGTTATTAGCCCCAGGAAATCGACACGCCATGCCAATGATTGCAACTAAATCTTCTGATTGTGTCATACTAAGTAAATTTGAAAATTTCAGTAGTTTTGTTAACAGTCTTTGGCGGCGTTAATGGATTAATTTTCTACAACCATATCTAGGAGAATATGCAAATTATCGATTATTGATAAAATATTAACAAAAGGATTAATTATTATACATTTCCACCCACTAATTGACATACCTGATTTGTTGACAATTACCTGATGAGAATATCCTAAAATAGGTGTGTTATGACTTCGCATATTCTTACTTTTGGCAAACAAATTGTGATTATATTCATTTATTTTTTGAGTAAAATTACAATCTTCTTCACTAGTTCCAAGTAACTCTCTGTTGTAAGCCTCTTGCGCTTCCATCCCAGGTGGATAAAACCGCCAAAGTGTGCTTGTTCCAGGAACATTTTGATTTAAAATTTGGACAGAATTTTTAAAACTGAAGTGCAATTTAGATTGAAAAATGATGCTTTGTTGGATAGCATAACCAATCATAGTTTGGTATCCTTCATAACCTAACGCATATAAATTAGCTAAAATCATTAAAGGGCCATCTCCTGGACGAGAACTTTCAGGCGTGTAAGCACCTGGAAATGAGCAGAAGATATCTTCAGTAAAATATGGGGTTTCGTGGAAATCCTTTTGTAGTAATAACAAATCTCGTTTATTTTTAAAGATTAAGGCACTAGAAGTATAAGCTGTAAAACCATGTTTATGGGGGTCAACTGTAATAGAATCTGCATAAGATAAACTAGAATATAAATTGTTTAATTTTTGAATAACATCAAGAGTATCTGTAGAAAATCCTAAAGAGTTTTCAGTAATTTGATAATTTTTAAATATACTATAAACCCAGCCAACAGCAGCATCTACATGAATATGAGGTTTAGGGACATGATATTTTCTGCATAATTCTTCGCAAATTTTCACAACGCCTTTAACATCATCCACACCAAAAGAATCAGTCTGTCCAGCAATTAAATATATACAGACAACCTGTTTATTTTCTTTGATAGCTTTCTCCATTTGAGATTGGAAAGCTGGCAAAGATATACTAAAATCAGGTGTAACAGAAACAGATATAACATTTTCAGTGCCGATACCAAGTAAGCGAGCTGCGTTGACATTGGTATAATGACCAAGAACTGATTGTATAATCACAGGCTCTTGATTAGAAAAGGCTTTAAAGCCTTTTTCGCCTAAACCAGGGAATGCTTTTTCCAAGGCACATCTAACTGCCCAGTAATTACTTGCAGAGCCTCCTGATGTAAAATATCCTCCTGATATTTTTGGTTCAAAACCTATAATTTCAGCTAAATGTGAAATAGCTAACTGTTCAGCTTCAATGGCTTTTCCAGCATAGCTTTCATAAACTAAATTTGGATTAATAATAGCACAAGCAAATTTAGCAAGAATAGCTGGTATTAAAGGAGGAGGAATAACATTTAGAGGAGCATATCCCGCTGAATAATTGGGAACATTTCCTAAATAATTTAGAATAATATTTTGAATAACATCTTCAATTGACCAACCTTTTGTAGGGATTTTATTGATTTCTAATTCAACTTTGAATTCTGTATTTATCGATTCTGTTAAATTTGCATCAATTAATATTTTTTTTAACCCGGCTAACAATTGAGTAACAACATCCAAAAAATCATCATCTAAATTTGTGTTATTAAGGCAATATTGACTATACTTTAAAAGTAAATTGTTTAATTTTTGGTTTTGATTAATTAAATAAAAATCATTTTTTTCTTGATGTATTGCCTTAATCATTTTAAAAATTATTTAACCGTGAAAATTTACTTGAATCAAGAATAACTTTTAGCGTTGATTTTTCTCATTTTTTACATTAAAAGAAGAGTTTCACCTGAGAAATATTTATCTAATGCTGGTGAAATACTGAGGCGTGAAGGGGGATGAAATGCAAGAGCATGGACAGAAGCAAGTAGGTAAGCAACCTCAGATGATTTAACAAATGACATACCACCTAAAATTTCTACAGCCTGCGTTGTGACACATGCGATCGCACGTTGAACTAAGTAACGTACAAATAGAGATTTCGCTACTGTCTTATCATCTTTCTCTCCATTCATTATGGAATAAGCCAAACCCTCAAGTGCGGCCATTGCACCTTCCACCTCTGTTGCTAGTAAAACACGCTCAGAAGGTATACCTTTGCCATCTTTCAATACACGCTCAACTAAAGCACTAGCAATGCCAAGATAAGCAGCTGAGATGAATAGTTCAAACCAAATAAATGTCTGAGACTGTACCGAATTTAAATGACCAGGTTTACCCATATAGTAAATACATTCTTGGGGTACATAAACCTCTTTAACCCTCTTGTGTCACTTTCCGGGTATTCTGAATAAAAGGACTAAAAGAAAAAA
>NZ_CAWUDO010000162.1:0-11994 GCF_963920935.1 Nostoc sp. CCY 9925
TGTCTTACATCAAGCGATGTGAATTGATTTTTTATTGTTTGTGAGAAATTTGCGCTAAGGTGAGCGATCGCAACTCTACAATAAAGTTTTGCATCTCTGCTTGTGGCAAGTATGCAACTACATTATCCCAGCCTTGCCAATCGTTTTTACCCTCATAGCCTAAAATTTGTCCCCGTCTACCACTCAATAGTTGCAACACTTTGGAGGTAAATTCGCTTGGTGTTGTCACTTCTACCCGGAGAATCGGTTCTAATAAGGTGGGTTGTGCTTGGGGTATTCCCGTTTGCATTGCTAATCGGGCGGCTTGTTTAAAGGCTTGTTCGGAACTATCAACGGTATGGTAAGAACCGTTGGTCAAAGTTACCGCGACATCCACCACAGGGAAGCCCAGAGGGCCGTGTACCAGAAATTCCCGCACGCCCATTTCTACCCCAGGGATGTACTGTCTCGGAACGACGCCGCCGACGATGGTTTCATTAAAGTTAAATCCTTCGCCGCGTGGTAGGGGTTTGATATCCAGGAAAACATCACCAAATTGACCGTGACCGCCACTTTGGTGTTTGTACCGTCCGTGAACTGAAGCTACCGTTTTGCGGATGGTTTCTTTATAAGGCACTTGCGGTAAGTGGGTTGTCATCGGCAAGTTATATTTGCGGCGCAGTCTATCTAAGGCAACTTGCAGATGAATTTCGCCTTGACCCCAAAGGATAACTTCGTGGGTGTCGCCGTGTTGTTCCCAAGCAAGCGAACTGTCTTCTTCTAATAGCTTAGTTATGGCAGCGCTGAGCTTAACTTCATCGTTGCGTTTTTCTGGTGTAATCGCGAGGGCAAACACAGGTTCCAACTGTTCAGCTTTGGCTAATTGCACTGCTGAGGATTGTTCTGTGGAGACTGTATCCCCGGTCTTGATTCCTTCTAAACGGCTCAAGGCAACAATTTCACCAGCAGCAACTTCATTAACTGATTGCTGTTGTTGTCCCATGAGGCGATAAATTCCACCGGTGCGAACGCCATTGAGGGCAAGACCATCAGTTAATTTACCCCGCCAAACGCGCACCAGGGAGAGTTTGCCACCTTGGGGAGTGTAGTAAGTTTTGAGTACCTGGGCTATGGGAGCATTGCCTTTAATATTTTTTAAGCGGCGTTCTGCTGTGGTTTCTGGTTCGGGGGCTTCCCGTAACAAAGCTTCTATTAGAGGTCTTACACCATAATCTTGTTCTGCCACACCAAAGAAAACGGGGACTACTAAATCTGCCCCTAATTCCATTTTTAAATCTTTGAGGATTTCTTCTTGGGGTGGTTCGATGTCTTCTAAAAGTTCTTCGAGTAAATGGTCGTCAAAATTTGCCAGGGCTTCGAGCATTTCTGCCCGTGCTATATGTTCTTCTTCTTTTAAATTTTCTGGGAAGGGGATGGGGTCAGCAGGTGCACCGGGATGATATTGATATGCTTGTTCGCTCACCATGTCGATAAAGCCGGTGAGTTGTTCCCCTTGCATGATGGGATATTGATGGGCTACTAGGGGACGGCTGGAAACTGCCTTGAGGGCGTGTAATGTTTCTAAAACATGAATGTTTGCCCGATCCATTTTGTTGACGAAAACTATGTGGGGAATTTCCCAATCGTCGAGGAATTTAAATAGAGGGGCGAGGGTGAGGACACGATCGCGTATCGGTTCGCAAACTACAATTGCGGCATCAACTCCTATTAAAGCATTGTATGTTTCTTGAGCAAATTCTACGCTTCCGGGACAGTCAACAAAAGTGAAACGAGTACCGTTATACTCAGTGCTAGCAGCGCTGACTTCTACACTCATGTGGCGATCGCGGGACTCGGCAGCACTATCTCCCACTGTATTGCTGTCTTTAACACTTCCTTTGCGAGAAATTGCCCCTGTGACAAATAACAAACTTTCTAGTAAAGTTGTTTTTCCACTTAAATAAGGACCAACAATTGCAACATTCCGCGAACCCGATTTTACTTTTTCGTTCATAAAACCTCCCTTGCGGTAATTCATTCCTAACCGCATTACGCTATGTATATCAGGGATAAAAAATGGTTCTCTGGAGTCAAAATTACCCCTTCTTTAATTTGTTATTATCCTACCTTTAATCCAAAGTTAAAAAAATTGTAGCCTGTCGTAAGATTTAGCTTAAGAAAAGTTAAGCATCACAAAGTTTAATACTCAATCAACAAGTTTTGTAAAAAACTTCAGCAGTAACCAAACTTTTTGTTAAATAAACGTAACTGAAAATGGCCTCGATTGAGAAAATCCATGAGATTATCACTCTATAAATATCGCATAGTACCTTTAGTAAGTTTGATATTAGTGGGTATCATCTTTCCCCCCTCTCTCCCTGCTTCCCCTGCTCCTCTTCCTTCAAAGCTGGCACAATCTAATAGTCAAGCTGCTGTAGACTCCTTAAACCAGGGCTTACAGGCAATTCAGGCAGGAAGAGTACAAGATGCGATCGCTGCTTTTAAACAAGCAAGTCAATTAGATCCGACATTGGCAGCAGCCCACTATAACTTAGGGCTAGCATTACGACAAACAGGACAATTACAACCCTCTGCGGACGCATTTTATCGAGCGACGCAAGCCGATCCTAAATTTGCTCCAGCTTTCGCTAATTTAGGCGGTACGTTGTTAGAAGGCAATAATTTAGAGTTAGCTAACGATTACTTGCTACGTGCGTTAGAACTCGATCCCAAACTAGGATTTGCTCACTATAACTTGGGGTTGCTGCGAGAACAGCAGCGAGACTGCAATCGGGCGATCGCATCTTTTAAAAAAGCCATAGAATATAGCAAAAATGCACCAGAACCGCCTTATCATATTGGGATGTGTTATCTTCAACAAGGCAAACTCGATCAAGCTAGAGATGCCTTTAATCAAGCAATAAAAATTAATCCCAAATATCCAGAAGCTTATTATAATATTGGTTCAATTTTGTTTAACCAACGTAAATTACAAGAAGCGTTAGAGGCTTTTAGAAAATCAGCCGAAGCTAACTCCAACTATCCCAATGCTTATTACGGTGCTGGGTTAGTTTTTATGCAGTTACAACAATATAGAGATGCAGTACAAGTATTACAATTTGCCAGAGATTTATACAATGCTCAGGGTAATTCTCAATGGGCAAAAAATACCGAACAATTGTTGCAACAAGCACAAAATTTCAATCGATGAATAGTGAATAGCGAACAGTTATTAGGATTGACTGATAACTGTTAACAGATAACTCATAAATTATTAACTTCCCTGAGGTAAAAAAGTTTAATATTGCGTAACATAAAATTATTGGGTTGACTCGCTGGTGTTGTCTGAACTTGTCCTAACAGGAATGAAACGTAATGCAAAAGCGCCTGAAGAGTCGATTTTTATTTTGCGATCGCTGGCTAGATCGCCACTCAATTGTTCGCAACATGGAGGCTTTCCAAGACTTAATTGTGATTGTCTTGTGTTTAGGTTTATTTGCGGTGATGCTGATCCAATTGTGGGGGATAGGTATTGCCCTCACGCAGCCACTAGACTATAAACATGTGACTGCAAAAATACTATTTGTGTTGATTTTAGTCGAGTTATTTCGACTATTAATGGTCTACTTACAAGAACATAGTATTTCTGTGGGAGTAGCAGTTGAGGTAACAATTGTCTCTGTTCTACGAGAAGTAGTAGTTCACGGAGTACTAGAGATTTCTTCCTTTCAGACAGCTGCAATTTGCGGTTTATTGTTTATTCTGGGTTGCTTACTGGTAGTCTGCGCTAAAACGCCACATATGGATTGTATGAGTGCTAACACTAAGTTGTGCCCTATTGTTTATAAAGGAGGTAGGGAACGAAAAAAGGATCTAGAATTTCAGTATTCACGTAAATGTGACGAACATCAACCTCTTGCATAAACTCCTATCAAAAAAAAGAAGTGGTGGAGTAAGAAATCAAAAGATAAAAGGCAAAAGTAAAAATAGTGCCGTTTACTTTTTAATACTCCTGCCACTTTGCTTGAGGCTAATATTGAGAATCTCTGCACGAAATCGGATTATTAAAAGTTGAATCTTTTTCTAAGTATTTATTTAAACTTTCTCTATCTATGGGTTCAGTTATTATATTGCTGATTCCAATTAGTTGACTTAAAACTAAAATTGCTGCTTGATGATAATTATCACCTCCATTTGATGCTGAGTAATAGCTTAAAACACAAGTAATAATATTGTTTTCAAAAAAATCAATAGCAGTTTTCAATACACAAGCTTCAGTATCAATTCCACAAATAAACACTCTCTGAATATTTCTCTCTTTCAGAAATCTCAAAGTTTCTTTATTGCAAGCTGTATATACGGTTTTCTCAAAAATTACCTTAGCGAATGGTTTAATATCGTCAACAATTTTTTGCTCTGTTTCAGAAAGAAGTTGATGCCAATTTAAATATTTTACATAAGGACTATCGACGGTATTTATAAATTTGGTGAATACGACATTATCAAATATACTTTGTTCTAATAAAGATTTAATCCTTTGTACGACATAACTTGTATCTTGAGCTATAAATCCATTTTGAATATCAATGATAAATAGGCAAAAATTCATGATTTTTATAATACAGTTAAGATATTTAACAAAAAATTCATAAAAGAGCCTACTACTCATTTGGTATATAACCGACCTTTGCAAGGTACTTCCGACGTATTGAACTATACCCTTTTTGGAAGATGAATTACTCTTTGAGCGCCAGTATAAGTTAATTAGAAATCCTAGAAGAGGGTCAAGTAATGGCTAGTAATACAGGTAACGGACAGTCTCAAGAACCAATTAGCAACTTGGAGTACGATTTTGTCACCGTGTTGCACAACAAGGCTGAAGCTGTTAAGGCTTATGATACTTACATTAAAGATGCACAAGAAGTAGGTTCTCAGCCTTGTGTAGAGTTGTTTCAAAAACTGCGGCAATCTGATATTGAGCAAGCAAAAGAAATTCGTCACCATCTACAAGAAGTGCTGCAACACGGTAAGATGTAACCCAACTCTGAGAGTAATAGAATGCATTTGTCTAAGCGGCTTAGTAGTCTATATCGTTAGTGATTATGCCGCTAGAAGCTAATCTTTGATAGGTGAAGTATGTAGTGGCGATCGCCTCTACGAAGTACTCGATGATGTCTAAAACACAATTGAGTGCAGTAATACAAATACACAATTTGGGGTCACGATAAAAAGTACAGTCGAGAGGAGTAGTAACACTTCTCTCGACTTTAGTTATGGGAGTGTCTTCGACAAGGTTGTTGTAGAGTAAAAATTTCAAGCAAACAACCAGAGTATATGTCTAAGCAGTGCCTACAATCAGACAGACCTATTTTCAGCCGCTTCCTGTACTTGCTCAACTGTTAAATCAAGAGCCGCTGCCACTTGTTCCACACTTAACCCTAGTGACAACAACCTCGGAATAGCTTCTAATTTAGCTTCCTGGCGACCTTCCAGGCGACCTTCCTGGCGACCTTCCTGGCGACCTAGTTCCCGACCTTCTTCCAAGCCGTCTTCTTTGATTGACTGATACATTCTTGTTTTTTTGAATTCCTCATCTATGCCCAACATTTCTGCCAACTCCTCTCGGCTTAACCGGGTAAATTTGTACAACAAGATGGTTTCTATCAATTCTACAATTTGCTTTTTGTTTGCTTCGTCCGCCAGTTGTTGTCTTGCCTGCAAAATCAATTCTCTACCTTTATTTAAAGCCGTCTCTTCCTTTTCGATAATTAATTTGACGATCGCTACTTGCAATGAGTTCTCTGCTGTACCTAATTCATCTAGATAAATACGTTGCACTTGTGAACTGTTTAGCAGCAACTCATATGGCAGGCGATCGCTGGGATCTAAACTTCTTTGGGGATAGATAACTACAGCACGCCAATAATTTACTGATTCGTTTTGACGCAAATAAACAAAGATTTCTGCAAATAAGCGTCTGTAAAAATTCGAGTCTAGTTGAAACTGAACTTCAACAAAGTACAGTGGTTGCTCTATGGTTTCACTTGTAGGAACAAATACGCCATCAATGCGGAAGGCAGTTTCTTTTACTTCAATGGAAATAAATTCATAGGCATTGACGTTAACAGTTGCATTCCCAATTATGGCAAAAAATATACTGGGAAAATTTTGAAATAAGCTATAAAATATTTTATCAGTTTGCACTGGGATTTTGTTAAGGTAAAAGTCTGTATTTAAAGTTTATCAAAAATCGCGATCGCCTTTGATTTCCAGATAAAAAAAGCAGATGGAATTACCAACTGCTTTCATTAAAAATGCATTACTTCTTTTACCTTGATACCAACTGATTAACTGGAGCAATCCCAGCTAAATCTAAAATTGGCGCAATTAAATCTTCTCGCTTCACTGCCATCATATGAACACCTTGACATAATTGCCGCGCTATCTGCACTTGTTCGGCAGCAATTTTCATTCCTTCTTCAAGAGGGTCTTTGGCTTTTGCCAATCTATCAATAATATGTTGGGGAATATTTACACCCGGAACACACTTATTAATAAACTGAGCATTCTTGGCCGATTTCAACAGAAAAATTCCTGCCAAAATTGGTTTTTTATAGCCAGCAGCAATTGTGTCCATAAATTTTTCTAGGCGTTCAAAATCGGTAATCAACTGACTTTGAAAAAATTGCGCTCCGGCTTCGATTTTACGTTCAAATCGACTTTGCAATCCCGACCAACTCTTACATTGCGGATCTACTGCTGCACCAGCAAATAAATCTAGCGCCCCATCAGTTAGGTGTTTATCGTTGCAATCAACGCCTTGATTCATCTTACGGATCACTTGCAGCAGTCGCACAGCTTCCAAGTCAAACACTGCTTTGCAATCTGGATGATCGCCTGCTTTTACTGGGTCGCCAGTTAGGGCTAATATATTGTGTATGCCCAAGGCATGAGCGCCCATTAAATCAGCTTGTAAACCAATGCGGTTGCGATCGCGACAAGCAATTTGACAAATCGGCTCTACACCGTTTTGTAATAAAATGACTGATGCCAGTAATGAAGACATCCGCAGCACGGCGCGGCTACCATCTGTAATATTGACGGCATGAACCCTCCCCTTAAGAGTCGCCGCCATTTTAATCATGTGGGCTGGATCTCCCCCTTTTGGAGGTGCTACCTCAGCGGTAACCAGAAATTCACCTGCTTGCACGGCTCTACGGAAGGCAGTGGGGCTATGGGTATGATGCATATCATTAGAAATCTGGATTTATTAAACAACAAGTCAGAATTCAGAAGTAGAGACGCGATTAATCGCGTCTGTACAAATTCAATTGACGCGATTAATCGCGTCTGTACAAATTCAATTGAAGAATTCTGGCGACTAACGCTTGAATTCTTTCTTGTTAAATGGTATAACAAATCACACCCAAAAGGTAAAACTCATAGAGGCACAGAGTAACCCAAAGCAACTTTTACTTGTGATAAAGTTTGATTGGCGATCGCTCTAGCTTTTTCGGCTCCATCCCGCAACACAGACTCTAAATAGCTTCTGTCCGCTGTTACCGCCTGATATTTTTCTTGGATTGGTTTGAGAGCCTCAATGATTGTGTCTGCTAACAATGGCTTGAATTGTCCCCAGCCCATATCTTGACACTCAACTGCTACATCTACTTTTGTTTTCCCAGCAAGCAATGTATACAGAGTTAATAAATTATTACACTCTGGACGCTCTGGATCGTCAAAAGTTAGACCACGAATTGGATCGGTTTTACAACGCTTAATTTTGTATTGAATTTGATCTGGTGAATCTAGCAAATTGATGCGGCTTAAATCCGAAGGATCGGACTTTGACATTTTGCGTGTACCGTCTGCCAAACTCATCACCCTTGCCCCTTCCTTGGGAATCAAAGGGTCTGGTAACTTCAGAACTGGCTGTTCTGGTTTGCCAAATTGGTGATTTAAGCGAGCTGCAATATCCCGTGTCAATTCCAAGTGTTGCTTTTGGTCTTCACCCACTGGCACTTTATCCGCTTGGTAAAGCAAAATATCAGATGCCATCAGTACTGGGTAATCCAACAAGCCCGCACTCACATTTTCTCCCTGCTTGACGGCCTTTTCCTTAAACTGGATCATATCTTGCAGCCAGTTTAGGGGTGTAATACAGTTGAGCAACCAGGTGAGTTCACTGTGGGCCGAAACGTGGGATTGCACAAAAATGGTGGAGTGACTTAAATCAAGGCCACAAGCTAGATACAAAGCAACAAGGGTGTAAGTATCAGATGCTAGCTGTTTTGGGTCGTGTGGCACTGTAATTGCGTGCAAATCAGCCACAAAGAGGTAATTTTCGTATTCGCTCTGACCTTCTACCCAGTTGCGAATGGCTCCCAAGTAGTTGCCTAGATGGTAATTGCCGGTTGGTTGAACTCCAGAAAGAACACGTTGCTTGCCCATAAATTCTCAACTTAGTTATCTCAAATCTGCACTAATTAAGTGGCGCTCTGGTGACAATTCCCCTCTCTTCTCTAGGAAAGGCTCGATTAACCCAAACGCGCCTACGCAAAACTCATTTAATTTTGACATTTTCCGTGCCAACTCGCCGTCGGGGAATTAGCAATTTAGTCATGACAGCAGATTTACTCTGAATTTTGGGAGATTGCAAATTTGGATTTGGGTCAATTCCATCTTGGATAACGAAAGTGTCGAGTTCCTTTTTTTTAGATAATTTAGACAAAACTTCAGTTTTTTTAGAGAAACTAGCAGTAACCTGGGAATAGTGAGTTAATTTCTCTACTCCGGGGAGTCTGCTGATGAAAGCTTTACTACTCTGGCCCATAATGCCCAATTCTTTCTGGTCTTACCAGGAAACCCTTGATTTGGCAGGATTACGCTCTACAAATCCACCATTGGGTTTAATTACAATAGCGGCAATGCTACCAAGTGATTGGGAAATTAGATTAGTTGATCGCAATGTCCGTCTAGAGACAGATGAAGACTGGGATTGGTGTGAGTTAGTAATCATCTCTGCAATGATTATCCAGAAAAAAGATTTGTGGGAGTTAATTCAAAAGGGGGTGGCGTTAGGTAAAAAAGTGGCAGTTGGTGGCCCTTTTGCGACATCAGTGCCAGAATTCGCTTTGGAAGCAGGAGCTAATTATTTAATTTTGGATGAGGGAGAATGTACTGTCCCCTTATTTTTGGAAGCATTAGCAAAGGGAGAAACAGAAGGAATTTTCCGGGCGACAGAAAAACCCGATGTCACTCAAACACCCATACCCCGCTTTGATTTGTTAGATTTAGATGCTTACTTGGCAATTACGCTGCAATTTTCGCGTGGCTGTCCATTTCAGTGTGAATTTTGCGACATTATCACCTTATTTGGTCGTAAGCCACGCACGAAAACACCAGAACAAATGCTAGCTGAGATGGAAGTCTTATATCAAATGGGCTGGCGGCGATTGGTATTTATTGTAGATGACAATTTTATCGGCAATAAACGTAATGCTAAGCTTTTATTGCGATCGCTAATTCCTTGGATGCAAGAGCACAGCTATCCATTTATGTTACTCACAGAAGCGTCCTTAAATCTCGCGGAAGACGATGAGTTGGTTGAGTTGATGGTGCAAGCTGGTTTTAGGATGGTATTTATGGGTATTGAAACGCCAGATGTCGATAGTCTAGCCGTAGCCAATAAAGAACAAAATACCCGCCAATCACTGTCAGAATCTTGCTACAAAATTACACGAGCCGGACTACAAATTATGTCTGGCTTTATTATTGGTTTTGATGGTGAAAAAAAAGCAGCAGGACAACGCATTCAAACATTTGTAGAAGAGACGGGTATTCCCCAAGCGCATCTCGGTTTGCTTCAAGCATTACCAAATACAGCTATGTGGAATCGTCTCAAGCAAGAAGGACGCCTCAAAGAAGGATCGATGGATTTTATGGGTTCTCAAAAAGCGTTGATGAATTTTGTACCCACTCGCCCATTGGAAGAAATTATTAAGGAGTATATTGACACTTTTTGGAATTTGTACGATCCGATGCTTTATCTCAAGCGTACCTTTCACCACTTTAACTTGATGCAAGGTAAGCGGCCTAAAGGCAAACGTCCTCTGACATGGCATGAATTACGATTATTTCCAGTAATTGTTTGGCGACAGGGTATTCTTCGCTCAACTCGTTTCCGTTTTTGGTGGCAATTAGTAGCGATCGCTCTCCAGAAACCAGATTTATTGTATGATTACCTCGTGGCATTAAGTTTTGGCGAACACTTCTTCAGCTTCCGTCATGAAGTGAAGCTAGAACTAGAGACACAACTAGAAATATTAAAGCAACAGCAACAAGCACAACAGACAGAAAAAGCAGATTATCTGTTGTCACCTGTTAGTTGAATTTGGTAAGTAGAGACAAAATTAATCTTGTCTCTACTTACCAAAAAACCCATTTTCAAACTCATACTTTTTCATTTCTAGGACTTACGCACGCTCTACGAATCCTTCTCTACGAGACGCTGCGCGTTGGCGGAAGCCTCTCGTAGAGAAGGCGGTTCGAGAAATTTATAACTTACACACT
Source organism: Nostoc sp. CCY 9925 (assembly GCF_963920935.1). Lineage (NCBI taxonomy): Bacteria > Bacillati > Cyanobacteriota > Cyanophyceae > Nostocales > Nostocaceae > Nostoc > Nostoc sp. CCY 9925. The sequence continues at coordinate 10,552 of NZ_CAWUDO010000162.1, forward strand.
GTACAAATTAGCCATAATATGTATTCTGATAATTAGTCGTTTCAAGAGCTTCGCATAACCCTGATTTATTGGCATATTTGCGATCGCTAATTTATTTCCCGAATTTACAACCTTTTTCATCTATTTGAACCACAATCTTTTTACCCCACCCCCAACCCCTCCCCTTGGCAAGGGGAGGGGAGGTTTTGGCTTTAGACAAAACCGGGGTGGGGTAACGCGGATCGTGATATTGAATGAGTGAATTCAAAACTAGTTTCATCGTTTAACCTCAATTTTTATTTTCCCCTAGCTCTTTTTTTCAAGTCATTTAATTTCTTCACGGATAAACGACGGATCTTTCCCAGCACGCAAGGCTTTTACCCAGCCTTGCCGTTGTGATTTCTCTTGTGTATCATCAGTCTTAGCAATGTATGCCTCAAAATCTTCAATTGCGCCTTGAATGTTGCCTGTTAGCGCCCTAGCAAGACCACGACTATCACGATAACGCCCATATTCCGAATTGAATGCCACAGCTTTTTCACAGGCAAACATTACGTCTTTGGCATACTTTTGTAGACTACCTTGGCGACAAAGTGTGTCCCAAGAATCTGCATTAATTTCTAGTTTGGGTGCGAGTTGTTGAGCTTTGGTATAAGCAGAGATAGCTACTGGAAATTTACCCTTTTCTACAAATTCACTACCCTTTTGAGTTAGCACTGCCACTGTTTTTGTTTCTAAGTAAGAGTCTTGTTTTAATGCACTTTGAAAAACGGTAACCGCAGCATCAATATTACCTGCTTCTACAAATTCTTGACCTTGCTTGAATAAATTTGCAGCCTTAGCCAATTCTTCTGCTTTTTCCTTAGCATTAAAGTTTAAGTTAGGACTCCACTTTAAGGCTGTATTGAAGGTAGCAAGTGCTTCTTGGGCATCACCTTCTCTTGCTTCCTCCTCACCTTCTTTAACTAAAAATGGTGCGGCTGCTATCAAAATAGATTTATCTTGGCATACTGATAGCTTTTCTAACTCCTTGGGATGAGTGACAAGGTAATTACTCAGCCAGTTACAACCTACTAGCAAATTTTGATTTAAGCTTTTAACTGCCCACACCCTTGCTGTCTTGTCTCTACTCGCAGTCACAATCTGCTTGCCATCTGGGCTAAAACTGGCATTGTTGACCACGTTTTGATGCCCTTTGAGTTCGGCTAGCTGTTTACCAGTGCTGCTGTCCCACACACGGGCTGTCTTGTCAACACTTGCGGTGACAATTTGCTTGCCATCTAGGCTAAAACTGGCATTGTAGACCTGTTCTTGATGTCCTTTGAGTTGAGCTAGCTGTTTACCAGTAGTGCTGTCCCACACACGGGCTGTCTTGTCAAAACTCGCAGTGACAATTTGCTTGCCATCTAGGCTAAAACTGGCATTGTAGACCTGTTCTTGATGTCCTTTGAGTTGAGCTAGCTG
>NZ_CAWUDO010000163.1:0-11993 GCF_963920935.1 Nostoc sp. CCY 9925
GGTTGGTTTACTCACTGCTGCTACTGTACTTCACAAGACTGATAACCGCTATAGCTATCTCAAGCAACTATAGAAATACAGTTTGATTTTTGAAAAAATTACGCACACCTTAAGGCAAAGGGCAACAGGCAACAGGTAATTAATCTTTCCCTATTGCCTATTCTCTACAAGTAAGTTCATAAATAAAATAGGAGTACTGTATGAGCAAAAATTTTCTCGATGCTGCCAAAAAAGGTCAAAATGATTGGTGGCGCTACTTACTAGGAGTTTTCCTCATCGTCTTTTCTTACTGGTATATAGGTTCATTCACCTCAGGTATTGTAGCAACTATTCTATTTTGGGCTTCTAGTGCTGTTAATGGAAATGAAATTTCCAATTCACCGTCTGAATTACAAAACCAATTAGAAATTTATTTACAGGCTTCACAAACTCGGTATTTTGTCATTTATAGTATTCCTGTTTTTTGTGCATGGCTGGGTATATTTATAACTATTAATTGGTTACATAAACGGAAAATTAAAACTTTGATTAGTGCTGATAGCTCTTTTACATTTCAGCGTCTAATATCAGGATTTTTAGTATGGTTAATTATTTTAATAGCCTTCACAGGAGTAGATTACCTAATACAGCCACAAGTTTATTCATGGAGTTTTGACTTAGCTCAGTGGCTTCCACTTTTTCCTTTAGTTTTAGTGCTTACTCCCATCCAAACCTCCGCCGAAGAATTTTTGTATCGTGGTTATTTGCTTCAAGGACTGGGACTATTATCTCGGCAACGACTTGTATTAATAATTGTCACCAGTTTCTTGTTTGCGCTGCCACACTTAGCTAACCCAGAAATGCAGCGGGGAGAAATATGGGTAGCATTGCAATACTTTTCATGGGGTGTATTTTTTTCAGCAATTACTCTAAAAGATAATCGACTAGAACTTTCTTTAGGTGCTCATGCAGCTAATAATATTTTTGCTTTTTTGCTCGTTAATACTAAAGATTCGGTAATTCCTACACCTGCTGTATTAACTATCAACGATCCTGGAGATCCAAGGGTGGGTTTGGTTGTTTTCTGGGTCATGATTGCAATATTCTATTACTTCTTCTTTGGTAGACGAAAACAACACTCTAGCTAAAACAGATTTTAGATTTTAAATTTTGGATTGGCTTTGCCTAGTTCCGGGTTTAAAAGCTCAACTTCTGAGTTTAAAACTCGACACTCCAAGTTCAAAGATTGTACTTCCAACCTCAAAGCCTTAACTGCTTTCTCATCTCCCTCATTTTCCCCATCCCTCCATCTCCTTCATTCCCCCACTCTCCACTCCCTACTCCCCAATACCAAGCAATTTCGCCATAGCCAGCCGTTGTAATTTCCCAGTGGCACCACGGGGTAATTGCTCTAAAATGTGAATTTGCTTGGGGACTTTGAAGTTTGCCAGCATGGTTGAACAGTGAGCTAAAATTTCTTTTTCGCTGGCTTCTGCTTTCAGGACAACAGCTGCGTGAATATCTTCTCCTAAAGATTTGTGGGGAACGGCAAAGGCTAGGGCTTCGGCGACGGCGGGATGGCGTAGCAAGATATCATCTACTTCTAAAGGAGAAATTTTTTCCCCACCTCGGTTAATCAATTCTTTTATCCGTCCAGTCAGGCAAAGATAGCCATCTTCATCGAGTGTGCCTTGGTCTCCTGTGCGGAACCAACCATTTACAAAAGCAGTGGCGTTGGCTTCTGGGTTATTTTCGTAGCCGTCAATGACATTTGGTGCTTTTACCACCACCTCGCCCAAGCTTCCTTGAGGTAGCAGGTTGCCTTCAGAGTCCATGATTCCAACTTCTACGCCGAAGCCATAACCGACAGTACCAGGTTTGCGAACTTTTGGCGGTAGGGGGTTGGTAGTCATCAAGTGGGATGCCTCAGTCATGCTGTAAGATTCCACCACAGGAGCATTGAGAGTTGCCTCCATTTGTTCGATGATAATGGGGGGCAAAGAAGCACTACTAGAGCGAATAAAACGGAAAGGATTCGCTTGAACAATTTCTGTGTTGCGGCTAGCGCGTGCCAGAATTGTCTGGTGCATCGTTGGTGCTGCTGAGTACCAGGTAGGTTTGTAGGTTTCTGCCAGCTTCCAAAACTCTAGGGCATTAAAACCATTGGGACAAACCAGTGTACCCCCAGACCCCAGAGTTGCCAACAAACAACCCACCAATCCATGAACGTGGAACAGGGGCATTAAGCAAAGTGTAGTGTCAGCTGGAGTGAGTAAATAAGCACCAATGATGTTGTTAGCAGAAGCAATGAGGTTGCGATGACGAATTGGTACACGCTTGGGACGACTTGTGGTGCCGCTGGTGTGGAGAATCATCGCTACATCGTCAGCATTAGGCGCTGCGGGATTCGAGGGTTCTGCTGGTTTTGAGCCTGTTTTGATTAATTCAAAGCTCAATGTGCCGTCAGTGTTGACTTTGGCATTAATCAGCATCATATCGGGCGTGAGGGCGCTAATGGCCCCTTCCGGTTCCTCAGACAGCGTAATCAGTGCTTTTGCCTGGGTATCTGCGTAGTAAAAGGCAAATTCTTCTTGCTTGTATTTGGGATTTAGAGGTGCAGCGGTGCCAGATAAAGCAGCAGCCAGAAAAGTAATCGCCATTGGTGAACCGTTAGTCATGGCAATGGCAATGCGTTCTTGGCGTTTGAGTCCAAAGCTGTGGAGTTGGGATACTAGCCCAGCTACATTTTCGCGCAATTGCTTATAAGTTAGCGATCGCCCCTCAGGCGTAACCAACGCTAAATGATTGTCTTCTCCTGCTAAAAGCTCAAATAAATTCATTTCAAAACCTCCAAAAGTATTGGGGACTGGGGATTGGGGATTGGGTACTGGGGATTGAGAAGAGGATAGTGGGACAAGGGGAATTGGGAAGAAAGGAAAAGACTTGTTGCAAGTTGTCTCCCTCATCTTCCCAGTCCCCAGTCCCCAGTCCCCAAGGTAAAATTAAGTAAATATTGTGTCTGTCGCTACTAAAAATTAGAAAAGACTTTTTCAGCAGTTCAACCAAATCGATAAATATGGATCGTCGGAAATTTCTCAACTATGTTACTTTAGCAGGATCTAGCTTTGCCTTAACTAGTTGTATTCAAGGCAGAAATTCCAAATCACCGAGTGAAGTATCTCCTTTGGCATCGCCTGTGGTAGTCAATGAACCCCTGAAAGTGGGATTTGTTTATATAGGACCTGTGGGTGATTTTGGCTGGACTTATGCTCATGATTTAGGTCGCAGACATATGGAAGCCAATCTTCAAGATAAGGTAAAAACTACCTTTGTGGAAAATGTCAATGAAGGTGCTGATGCTGAAAGAGTAATTCGCCAATTAGCATTAGATGGTAACAAATTAATTTTCACAACTTCCTTTGGGTACATGAACCCAACAATTAAAGTTGCCAAACAGTTTCCTGATATTTTCTTTGAACACTGTACGGGGTACAAACGTGCCGCTAATGTTGGTACTTATTTGGGACGTTTTGAAGAACCACGTTACTTAACCGGCATGATTGCTGGCAAAATGACAAAATCAAATGTAATTGGTTTTATTGGGGCATACCCGATTCCGGAAGTAATTCGCGGCATTAGTGCATTTGCTCAAGGAATGCGGTTAACAAATCCCCAGGCAAAAGTTAAGGTACTTTGGGCGCAAACTTGGTATGATCCAGCCAAAGAGAGAGAAGCGGCTCAAGCTTTGGTTAATTTAGGTGCAGATGTGTTGACCCAACATACCGACTCTGGCGCTGTTGTACAATTTGCTGAGGAAAAAGGCATTTATGCTTTTGGCTATAACACCGATATGAGCAAGTTTGGTCAAAAAGCTCACCTGACATCAGCTATTAACAAATGGGGCAAATTCTATACAGATAAAGCTTTAGCTGTAATGACTAATACTTGGAAATCTCAAGAAGTTTGGGATGGTATTGGTCAAGAAATGGTAGATATTTCTCCGATGAATCAAGTGATTCCAACTGATGTGCAACAATTAGTAAATGCCAAGCGGGATGAGTTTATTCAAGGTACTGCACATCCTTTTGATGGCCCAGTAAAAGACCAAAAAGGTATAGTGCGAGTCCCAAAAGGTAAGATATTAGATGATAAGCAACAACTGGCGATGAATTGGTATGTTGAAGGAATTGAAGGTTCAATTCCTCAAGAAAAATCCTAGTATTACTGAATAATACTAGGATTTTTTATTGGTTCTCACTCCTGAATTATGCATTTAGCACCAGAGTTATTAATTAAAAATTTTCTGCAAACTTTCTGGTCGTGTTACTGCCAAGTATTGAGCCGCCATTTCCGGTGTGAGAAATTCAATCATGACTTTGTTTTCTAACCAGAATTCCATCACATCAAAAAAAGAATCGCGGTTACAACGTAACACTCTCCAACCTTCCCGTTTGCCAATCTGCTCAATTTTTTCCTGACTAGAAGAAACCGAGATTGCTGCATGAGTAGCTGTAAATCCGGTAGGAGTGGCATCTTCTACGAATTGACACTGGTTATCTCCTTCACCAGGCATTAGCTTAGTATTTAATGGATAAACTTCAATCCCTGTCCCATTTTCATCAAGGGGAAAAACCATATAACTGCCTGGGTGAGGAAAAAAGGGAAAAAGTTGTCCATTCAAGACTTCAGCGAGAACTTGGGCAACGTGTAGAGGGTTTTGCACAGAAATAGATATGTGATGAATCATACTTAATTACCTAATAGCCCATAATCATAATGGGTTTATAACTTCTTATTTGGTGGAGGGTTTATCTTCCACGACCATCTGTAATTACTTCTCACCGCATTTCCATTAATTTATGCAGTAAATAAAAGAAAGGATAGAAAAAGTAGGAGAAAGTCAGAAATGAATCAGTCAGTTTCTCGCTTAGAGGTTAGAAGTATTAATAAATCGTACTCTGGCTGTGTGGCAAATCATCAGATAAACTTGGCAATTCAGCCAGGAGAAATTCATGCCCTTTTGGGGGAAAATGGAGCGGGTAAGAGTACCTTAATGAAAATTATCTATGGGTTGGTGCGTCCGGATGCTGGTGAAATTTTTTGGGAAGGGCGACAGGTTAATATTAATAGTCCAACTGAGGCGATATCTCTGTTAATTGGAATGGTATTTCAGCACTTTAATTTATTTGAAACGCTGACTGTTACAGAAAATATCGCCTTGACGCTGCCTCGTAGCGAAAAATGGGATTTATCACGAGTTGCTAAAAGAATTATCACTTTATCAGCAGTATACGAGCTAAATATAGACTGCGATCGCCCTATTCATACTCTTTCAGTTGGTGAAAAACAGCGAGTAGAAATTCTCCGGTGTTTGTACCAACGTGCAAAATTGCTGATTTTGGATGAACCAACGGCGGTTCTCACTCCCCAAGAAACAGAAAAACTCTTCGCTACTTTACGACAAATCGCCTCTGATGGTTGCAGTATTTTATTTAGTAGTCACAAGTTGTCAGAGGTACAATCTCTGTGCACTCATGCTACAGTCTTGCGCCAAGGTAAAGTCGTTGCCAATTGTAACCCCCAAACAGAAACACCAGCTAATCTAGTCAGGATGATGATTGGTGCTGATGTGCCAAGGACTGGGGACTGGGGAAGAGGATGGGGAGATGGGGGGAAAGAAGAATTAATTTCTCCCTCATCCCCCTCATCCCATTTAATACCTAGTAAAAAACGCAAACAGCAACCACCAGGGCCAGTTTGCTTGCTGGTTAAGGATTTGGATCTCAAACCCCAAGATCCTTACGGTACAACCTTGCACAACATTAATTTGGAAATTCACACGGGCGAAATCGTTGGTATTGCTGGAGTTGCAGGGAACGGACAGACAGAATTATTATCAGCTTTGAGTGGTGAAATCATCTCTCCCCAACCAGAAATGATTATGCTGGGTGAAATGCCCGTAGGCAAAAGTAGTGTTGCTGGGCGTCGCCGCCTGGGATTGGGATATGTTCCAGAAGAACGTTTAGAAAAAAGTGTGGTGCCAAGTTTAAGTTTACTGGAAAATGCTTTGCTGACAGCCCACGGGCAAGGATTGTTACGCCGGGGGATGATTCGCTTTAGCAAGTTAAAAACCTGGACTCAACGAATTTGTGATGCTTTCAATGTCAATCAAGCGGGGGTAAATTCTGTTGCTGCTAATTTATCGGGGGGCAACTTGCAAAAGTTTATTATGGGACGGGAGATATCCCAAAATCCAGCTGTATTAATTGCAGCACATCCGAGTTGGGGCGTGGATGTCAACGCCACTGTCAAGATTCATGAAGCATTAATTGAAATGCGAGATACGGGTGCAGCAGTGCTAGTGATTTCTGAAGATTTGGATGAATTGTTTGGATTGTGCGATCGCATTGGTGCAATCTATAAAGGACAAGTTTCTCCCTTTAAGCCAGTTGCCCATACTAACCGCGATGAAATTGGTAGTTGGATGGGAGGAATCGGCTTTGATTGAGCATAAACCAAATAAGTCTGAAAAATCAAATCTTAGAGAATGTCTCAGAAGTCTTATTTATGATTCGCCTAAAGCTTTTCAGACATCCTCAAGCAACAGCGATCGCAACCATCCTGACAGTTAAAGTATTTTAAACGCCAATGAAACAAACTGTGAATAAAAGCTGGTGGCGATCGCTTCACAAATGGAAATAATTAACAGTAGACCTGTGTAATTAATAACTATTTTTTCTAAATATCAGCCATCTACATTTAACCTGATTATATCAACTTGGTCTATAACTTTCTGTGACATACCCGCAGGTCTCAAGTTTTACAAGGCGTTTCATAGATCGTGAGTCAGAAATTTCCAAAGATGAGCGCCCAGATTCCAGTTAAATTGATAAATGCATTGTTTTTGTTTGTTTTTAGATCGTTTATTTTTACGCATATATACTTACGATTTTCGCAACTAAAATTAACAATAGTGACATAGATAATCTTAGATTTTCTTAATATATTATTTTCTAAAAATCGTAAATAATACATTATTACAGTGTGCTGTTACATAGCAAAATTTAGTTTTGCTAGTATATTAAACTACCAAAATATCAGAATATCTACATGGTTAGACGACTACAAATCTTTCAAGATGGTACTTTGTCAGAACTGGAAGACAACACCCTCGTCAAGGTCACAGAAACTAAAAAACAAGTGAATTTGCTAATTCAAGCTTTGCAGTTCACTCAAGCAGAGACTTTTACAGTTATACCGAAAGATGCAGTTCCAGAAGATGTACCAGAACCGCGAGGGTCAGTAAAAACAATTAACTCAGAGGGATTGAGATTACTCCAATCATTTGAGGGATTGTATTTAGAAGCATATCTAGATCCGGTGAAAGTTTGGACTATAGGTTGGGGGGCTACAGAAGGTGTTCACCAAGGCATGAAGATTACCAAAGCAGAAGCTGAGGAAATGCTGAAAAAAGAATTGAGTAAATTTGAAACTGCGGTAGCCAATACTGTCAAAGTGCCAATAAATGACAATCAACATTCAGCCTTGGTGTGTTTTAGCTACAACGTAGGTGCTCGTGCTTTGTCTGACTCAACACTTTTGAAGCTATTGAATCAAGGCAAGTACCAAGAAGCAGCAGACCAGTTTTTAGTATGGGACAAAGCTGGTGGTCAAGCACTGCTAGGCCTATCGCGCCGCAGGAGAGCTGAGCGCTGCTTATTTTTGAGTGAGCCTTGGGAATGGGCTAAAACTTGGGAGCCAACAAGAGTGTTACGCTTGGCTGCACCTAGTCAACCTCTTATTCAAGGGGATGATGTTTTCAAACTTCAGAAAGCCTTAGTCAAAGCTGGTTTTAGTCTTGAAGTTGATGGTTATTTTGGAAATGACACAGATGTAGCAGTCAAACAATTTCAAAAAAATAAGGGCTTGACAGTGGATGGTCATGCAGGGCCAAAAACTTTACAAGCTCTAGGTTTGTAAACTCATAAACTTGGGAAAAAACTCAGCTACAAATATCTTCAAACTGTTTATATTGCACAACTTTTTTGGAAATCAAAAAAGTTGTGCAAGTGCAAGCAGAACTTTGGCTAAGCAAAAACTTAGAAGAATATAAGTTATTCCTAGATAACGCTGTCAAAGTTTCAATTGAAGATAAGTAAGTCGGTGAGAATAAATCAAACTATGTTAACTAATATAACGTTAGCTAAACTTAGCTCGTAGTAAGGGCTAAAGCCCTTTTCTTAGGACTAAAGTCCTTACTACAAACATTGAATTTTTCACACCGTTCTACTTATTCATCAAATTGAAAAAGCCTTGAAATACTTGGGATTAATATCAAACCCGATTTTTTTGGCAAAGAGATGGACAAGGCACTGAGCCAGTTTCAGGAATGGGCAGGTTGAAAGATGGAATTGTTAGTGCTGAAACTCTAACAAGATTGGGCTTGTGAATTGTTCAGTTTGTATATATAAAATGCCAAGAGGTAAAAATGAGCGACTCAATCAGCGATACATCTTACCAAACGGATGACTTGGTTATTGAAACTTGTCTAGAAATTCATGATTACGAAGTAAATTCACCAACTCCAAGAGGTTTTAATGGTTTACTCATAAAAGCGCCAGGTAATTCTACTTCAGTTGCCAATGTCCTATCTCAGCAACTGATTCATCAGTTGAATCTAGTCCTGCCAAATGCGTTAGAAAATTGTGATGATTTGAATGTCAAACCTGGAGATGCTGCTTTTGCTCTGTTGCAACCTCCAGCAAAACAGGCACTGGAACGAGCGATTCAAGCACGGGGAATTCCGATGGTTATCAACTCTGCCTATCGCACCATTGCACAGCAAATGCTGTTATTTAATTGGTTAAACCGCACTAGTCCTGTAGCTCGCCCAGGAAGAAGTAATCATCAAAGTGGACTAGCACTTGATATTGAAGATCCTAGAGGGTGGGAACCTTTCCTAATACGTCATAATTGGCAGCCTTTAGCTGGCGACCCACCCCACTTTGATTACGTAGGAGGAAGCACGACAGATATTCGCAGTACGGCAATACTGGCATTCCAAAAGCTTTGGAACAAGAATCATCCAAATGAAAAAATAAAAGAAGATGGTAAATGGGGGCTTCAAACTGAGAATGCTTTAAATAACTCGCCCACAACAGGCTTTGACATAGCACCTTGGGATGAAATACCCAGAATTCTTCGCCTCAGCAAACCTTTGATGCAAGGTTCTGACGTGATCGAGCTTCAAGAGAAATTGAAGGCAGCAGGGCTGGCTGTCTCAATCGATGGTGTGTTTGGATCTGGAACTGAAAAAGCGGTTAAGGAATTTCAGCAGCAAAAGAGCTTAGTTGCTGATGGAATAGTGGGAGAGAAAACACGGCAATTGATAGCTTGAGTTAATGCGTCAAAGCCTGGATTTCTCACAAGTGAGAAATCCAGGGGTGTGGGAGGTGTGGGAGGAGAGGGAGGTGTGGGAGGAAAGGGAGGTGTGGGAGGAAAGGGAGGTGTGGGAAGAGACGGGGGCATCAATTCTCTTTCTCCCCACACTCCCCACACTCCCCACACTCCCCACACTCCCCACCTATGCGTGAGAAATTCGGGAAAGGTAAGAAGAAGGGGAAAGATTAAAGAGAAAAGGAGGGATCTTCCCTTTCTGCTTTGCGCCTTGCCTTTTGCCCTTTCCCCTTATTTTTTCCCCACTTTCAATATCTTTGGACTATGTTTTCAGATATCAGGATTAAAAATGGCTGAACAGACTAAGCAAATATCAAATATCTATGCCCTGCTAATTGGAATTGATGGCTATACACCTAGTAAGTCATATGCAAATCTCAAAGGTTGCGTTCGTGATATCAACCTTGTGGAGGATTATCTCAAAAAAACATTGCGTATTCCAGAAGAACGTTTTTGGAAACAGACTTCCCCTAATCCAGAAATTTCGCTGCTTTCAGAGCTAAGAGGATCGCAGAAACCGAATGTTTTGCCGACTTATGAAAACATCGTCAATGCATTTAAGGAAATTACTGATATGGCTTTGCCCGGAGAGCTTGTCTATATTCATTACTCCGGTCACGGTGGAAAGCCCGACACAATTTATGAAGAGCTGAAAGGCAAAGGACAAGCTGACGAAGGTATTGTGCCGATGGATGTAGATGCACCTGCACCTGGTGGACGCTATCTCCGAGATGTTGAACTAGCAACGCTGCTCAAGCGCATGACAGATAAGGGATTAGTTGTCACAGTTGTATTTGATAGTTGTCATTCTGGCGGTGCAACTAGAGGAGATACTGCAATTCGAGGAACTGAAAACCGCGATCGCCAAAAACGTCCCACAGACAGTTTAGTTGCTTCTCGTCAGGAACTGATCGGTAATTGGCAGACTCTAAACGAAGGGCCCAATCCTAGTGTTACCCAAGGTGGATGGTTAACTAAACCCAAAGACTATGTGTTTCTGGCAGCCTGCCGTCCCTCAGAATTTGCTTTTGAATATAACGTCGATGGAAATAATCGTCATGGAGCACTCACGTATTGGATGATCAATACCCTAACTAGTGGCTCACCTGGGTTGACCTACCGAATGCTTTATGAGCGCATAAACGCGGTCATTCAAAGTAAGTTTCGAGAACAGCAAACTCCAATGTTGATTGGGGATAGCGATCGCACTATCTTTGGTAGTGAAAATATCTCTTATCAGTACGCAATCACTGTGAATGAAGTGATTGAAGCAGATGGTAGACCAACACGCGTCGAATTAAGTGCTGGCACAGCAACTGGCTTGGGACTTGGTGCCCAATTCGCTATTTATCCGCTAGGTGCAACGAATTTATCTCAAAAAGAAGCACAGATAGCCATAGTTGAGATCCAGGAAGTATCTGCATCCCATTCTTGGGCCGAAGTTATCACACTGCTGGGTGAGAGCAAAATTGAGCAAGGTGCCCAAGCTGTGTTGCTTTCGCCACCTGTCGATTTAGTGCAGAGAGTTTCCTTAGTAAAGAAAAATGAAGGCGATGGGGAGGATCGGCTAACGCCAGAATTAATTGCTCAACAAGAGGATGCTCTTAATGCTGTGGAAATTGCGATCGCAGAGCAAGGTTGGTTGAGGCTAGTAACTGATAATCAAGCCAAAGAAGATCTACAAGTTGCTGTTAATCAAAAGGGTGAGTATGAGATTTGTATGGGATTGCCACTTAAAAATCTCACCCCAGCCCTGAAAATTAATGACGATAAGGCACCCCAGGAGGTTGTAAAAAGACTTGTTCATATAGCTAAATATCGAGCAGTTCAAGGATTGAAAAACCCATTCTCAGATTTGGCAAACCAGCTTGAAGTTGAGCTAATTCCGCAAACCAGTTTGCCACAAGATGGAGCAACCGGGCTAAGTAACATCACACTGAGATCGGGCGAAAAGGCTACTTTGCGAATCAAGAATGTTTCTGCTTCGCCACTTAATATCGTTGTCTTAGACCTTGAACCAACATGGGAAATTTCTCAACTACCCCTACAAAGGATGGTTCAAAAGTTTTATCCCTTTAATCCAGGGCAGGAAATCCGAACTCAGTTGCGATTGGGACTGCCAGATAAGGCCAATTACGACAAAGGCTTAGAGGTAATCAAAGTTTTTGCAATGTTTAGTCCGGCTGATTTTCGGTGGCTGGAGTTGCCTTCCCTTGACAAAGAAATTCCGACAGCTGCCTCACGAGGATTAGAGTCTCCGAAGGGGGAAGCTACCAATGCACTAGAAGAACTATTTGCTGCAATCGGAACTGATCCCGATCGCACACCCACAGAACGAGCACAAGTCATTTTCGATCCCGGCGAAGAATGGGCAACTAAAGAAATACAAATTACTGTCATGCGATAAGCGATTCAACAGGCAGGCTACCGTATACACACAAGTCTTTTAGAATTGTTGCGTAACGTAGAGAAGGTTAATTATTGCAGGGCGATGCAACAAAGATGCAGGTCGATGCAACAAAGGTGCAGGTCGATGCAACAAAGGTGCAGGTCGATGC
>NZ_CAWUDO010000164.1:0-11985 GCF_963920935.1 Nostoc sp. CCY 9925
GGGTTGGTTTACTCACTGCTGCTACTGTACTTCACAAGACTGATAACCGCTATAACTTTTTCTCGATATATTCTTAAATCATTATCTTCACTATTATTTAAAGGCTCACTATTTAAGATAATGATAATTTTACAATCTTTTTGTTCTTTTAATAGTGAAATAAAACCAAGCAGATCACGAATCTTAAAATTATCTCCTTTTCGCTCAACATCATCAATACAAATGATTATTTTATTAAGAGATAAAAATGCAAAACTATCTAGCAATAAAGATAGATTTGCATTCTTAAAAGAAGGTAAGCTTGGGATAAATTTTAAAATCTTTCTACCGACAGTTAAACTTTCAATACTTTTTCTAAAAGTTTCAATATTTGGTTTTACTCCAATTGTACTAGTATCTATGACTTGTTCAAATATTTTTAACTTCAAGTTATCTAATGAATTACAACCAAATAATGATACATACGCATATCTTTTTAAAGCAATTCTTCCTTCATTTTTGGCATCCTCAAGAAATTTATTCCAAGTGAACGTTTTGCCAACGCCCCATTCACCTCGAACCGCTAGTACCTCTGGTGTTTCACTACCCAAGAATTTATTTATCTGATTTCTTACTAATTTAATGGACATTTCAAACTTTTATCTAATAGATTAATTTTTATAGTTTATAATACAGTTTTTAAATATATTCATGATTACAGATATGTAGATAATAAAATCTACACTTTATTTAAAAGTTATTATTCTTAACAGGTTTTATTTTTTATATTATACTCAGACTTCAAACCAGTCAAATAAGCGCGATTCAGCTTCCCCAATAACTCCAAACACTTCTGAATGTATTACTTTAACATATATTAATATACTGAACAGTCAACTGATGATCACAAACGAGCGATTGCCAAAGAAGCAATGCCAGTTATCTGCATCTTTACATCTTCTGAGGTTTTATTAGGTTTTGTTCATTTCTAGCCAGTTGTAGAGTGGGAACGGAACTCCATTGAGCGCTGTATGAATCATGTAGAGGGGTTCTACAGCACTCAACTAAACAACTGGCATAGCTGGATGTCAAGAAGCGGGAAGTTTTATCTTTTCCCTCGTACAACTTCTTCACTGTCCCGTTGTGTTGCTAACTCCATTGAAACTGCAACCCAAAGACATTGGATGCCAATTTGCCAAAATTGTTTAGGGTGTTATCTCTGCCCCGTATTCAGACTCTAATACATTCAACAACTTCTCTTCCACAGCCGTTAAATAAGGCCGATTCAGTTTCCCCAACGACTGCAACAGACTTTTGACTGTCTCCTCCAGCAAATCGGAATACACCCGACTGATGCGATCGCTCAAAGACTGCATCTGTTGACACTCCTGGGGCAGGTAGTTAAAGGACTTCAGGTGCTGCAACCCAACGGCGTACTCGCCATCCCACATTCTCACGGTGCAAGTGAAGTCACTCACTGCGCTTACAATTGCCCAACACCCACCTTTGCCTCTCAGTTCCGGGTTGTCTTTGACAAGGATTTGGCAGACTTCGCCCAACTGGTAGGTGTTTGGTACTTTGGTTCGCTCCATGATGCGCTGCACCACATCTTTGACGATTCTACCAGTTGGCACTTTCCCGTCAGCAAGTTCTACTGCTTTTAGCCACGCTTCCTGCTGTTCCTGGGGTTCAAGCTTTGTCATGGGTCGAACTTGCCCCTCTGCTGTTGGCAAAATGTCCACAATTTGTGGACATTTTTGCAAGTTGTCCACAACAACTGCCGCATCAACTAGCTGGTAAGAACGAGAACGATTGTAGCCAAACCTGTCTAAACAGTACTCATCAAAGGTTTTGTGCGTGGAGCGATATAATCTGCGATCGCGTAATTCTATTAAAGCTTTGCCTGCTTCAAAAAACGCCCGCTCCACTTTCCTCTCCAAGTGCAGGCGATCGCTTTGCTCCTCTTGGGTCAACTCTGTTACTTCAACAGCGCTAACTGTAATTGTTGCTGTAGCTGGGTTTTCTTCTTGGGAGATATCTTCAAGGCCGTGATCATCTGGCGGTGTGCTATCCCTGAATGTGGCAGAGGTGGCTTTTTTGCGCTTAGAGGATGGTTTAGTCATAATTCCACCTCTTGAACAGTACTTGAAGAGTTAACTTTCAGGCTCTTGTCCTCATTTACCTCTACCCATAGCAGCTTCCAACCATACTTGTTTTCCATATTGCGGCACTTCTCTTTCCTCTGTTGCAGCGTGCCGCGACTCTAATTTTTCTTGGTACTCATGCCCTACTCCACTTCAAGAGAGCAACGCTAATGCTACAGGCTTGATTAAATTTAAAGCGATTGCACTCATGCTGCAATCATCCCACTTGCATTTGTGCTTTTTGAATTGAGTGTGCTGATTTTGCCTTCTTTAACTTCATCAGCTACTTGAACTACTTTTTGTTCCTTCTCAGAACTTCCACCATCCTTATCAGGTACGCGAACTAGTAGATCGCCAACTTCACACTCCAAAATCTGGCATAACTTGTCTAATGTCTCCAAAGGTATTGATTTGGCTTTGCCATACTCAATTTTCTGAACATTAGCCAACGACATTTCAAGTCTTCTTGCTAGCTCATTCTGCGAAATTCTTCTTTCGTTTCTAATTTCTTTAAGTCTTACTTCCACGGGCATGAGTTGAATTCATATAAATAGATTAACCTACTTTTAGTAGTCTATCTATCAATAGTATTTATTGTAAGTAGCTCAATAGATAACTAACTATCATATAACTATCTATTGTCTTACCTACTAATAGTAGGTATTATAGTAATAACAAAAGACGACACCCCAAGCCTGGTAAGCAAAAGCGTCGTCTTTTGAACCCTTTACAGGAATCTATATCATGACATATCCCAAATACACACAGCAAGCCCTCTCTTGTTACACCGTCCCGCGCCTCAAAAGAATCGCTGCCGAACGTGGCGTTACACCCACCGGGGACAAAAGAGCGGCTGACACCTGGGTAAACGCAATTATCACTGACCAATCCACTAAGCTTCAAAAGGTTGACAACCAAGCCACAGCCCAAGCCGAACTCGACAACTACATCGCTGACCAAGCCCAAGCCATTGCTCCCGAACCCCTCAGAATAGTCGAAATCTCGTTTTCTGATTACGAATATTACGCTGATGACAAACTAGTAGCCAGCATCAGCCATGACGATAACCACTTAACGCAACGCTGGGTAGTCATGATCAACGACAAAGAAGTATTTCGTGCCAACACTCTAATGCGTTGTGATCGCTTCATCTGCACTCACTACAAAGACGGTTCATTACCTGTGCAAGAAGAAGCAGAGGTGCAGGGGAGCAGGGGTGCAGAGGGGAAAAACTTACAACAACTTTCTCCTCTGCGCCTCTGCGCCTCTGCCCCCATGCTTTCCTCTTCGACCGAAAACCAAATCATGGCGCATATCTTCAACGAGTGCCAGAAGTACGGGTTTGAAATTCTCGATGATGGCATTTACAACAACAACGGCGTGAAACTGGGGCAAGTCGGATGCACTAACAGGAACTGGTGGGTGAAGAGGCGTTATTCAGTTCAGCAGCAGTATTCTAACTCTGTGTTTGATGCTGTGCGCTCATTGTCGATGGTGGATGTGTCTACCGATGGTAAATCCATTTTTGATGAATATTTTTTAGACCAACCGTTAGAACAGCTAACTGGCGATAAATTGCAACGGCTGCTGGAGAGAACGGAGTTAGTCACAGCGTAAAGAGGCAGGGGGGCAGAGGGGCAGGGGGGCAGAGGGGAAAGAATCTGTACAAATCTCTCCTCTGCTCCTCCGCTCCTCTGCTCCTCTGCTTCATTGTCCCTTCATTCACCTATTCATCTATGCAACCCACAATCTCGATCCCACAACACTGGCCCTACCCTCGCTTTGCTTTGGAACAGCGTACACAACAGGGCATCATCTTGGGACTTTATTACTATCCCTCTGGTACAGAGTTGGCTGAACAATTTGATGATGGTTGGCGCTATGTGCTGATACCTAATAAAAACTCTGATGAAACATCCTACTTGAAAGAGAATCAAATCCAACCGCTCACGCCAGAAGAATTATTCCAGCAAATTACCGCAGAGATTGACTTTTATCAACAGCAGATAAATATTCTCAATCGGCAGTTAACTGCATTAACTGGAGGCTCAAACAATGGCTAAGGAAGCAAACAATAGTTTTGACCGTAGAGCTAATCATCTGCTGCGTGTGCTTCAGTTTTGCGGTGGTTGTGTGCCATTACATCGGTTGCAATTCCAATTCTCAGATTCAGTTATTCAAACTCTGCTGGATAAAAAACTGGTGCAAGTGCAGAACACGGGACGCGGCTTCTTGTTGGAAATTGCTGAAGATTTTTAGGTTATTAATCCCAGGGAAGAAAAGCATGATTGACCATATTAACGCACTTAAAACCAGTTGGTATATCTCCCCGCCTTGGGGTCAAACAATTCCGCCCGTTGAGGTAAATTTACTGGAGAGAGTTTACCTGAAAACCACAAGAACATTTGGCTATTGCTCTGGTGTGCAATGGAAATATGAGTGTTGGCTTTATACAGTCATCTCTGGTGATGAAATTGTCCACGCTACAGAACATCAAATCATTGGGACTGGGCAGTTAGAAACCCTCACTGTGCAAAAATCTGCTTTCGTTTTAGGTCAGAAAGTAATCCTTTGTTCTTATGGGGATAACACAAAACAACGGCTGATTCTGGGGGTTGTACTTGTGGATAAGTTTTGGTTTTACCTTGTCGAATTGGTATCGCCAACATTGGCTGAAACACCGACCATACTTAATCGCTTCTCACTGGTTGGTGAAAAAAGTTTGGTGCGTGTGAATGCCTGAATTAATTAACTATTTTGTTCAACACTTCTGGTAATAAACTATGTTGACACACTCATGGCGCGACTCAGAAATTCAGCAAATGCCCCAAGATGGAGAAATAGGTAAATACAGTATCCCAAAGGGCTATGTGAATGCAACCCAGATGGCGAAAGCTAATAAGAAATTATTGGCTGATTACATCAGGTTGAAGTCTACAACCGAGTATTTGCAGGCTCTTAGCCACGATATGGGAATCCCCATATCGTCACTTGTAATCGAAATCTCTGGACGCGCTAGCTCCCAAGGCACTTGGATTCATCCAGAAATCGCCATTGATTTAGCTCGGTGGGTATCTGTAGAGTTCCGCATTTGGGCCAACAGAACCTTAATGAAAGTAATGCTCACAAGCCAAGTCGAGCCAGTACAAGAGCAAGAACCACCAAAAGCATTAGTCCCATCCCATGAAGCTGCACAGTTAGCTCTGTTGGTGGGTGAATTCGCTGGGTTAGAAAAATCCCTAACCGCTCAACTTGCAGTTAACGCCGCCACCAGAGTTAATCCTGCACTTAAACCAGCAGCTGATGAACTCAAGTCAGCCATCGCAATTACCAACGTCAGTGATGACGCATACCTCAAGCCTACAGATATTGGCGAGAAAGTTGGAATGAGTGCGGTGGCAGTGAATAACTGGTTGGTTCATGCTGGCTTGCAATACAGAACACTGGACAAGAAAATCCCATATCGTCCAACCGATTCAGGTAAGCAATGGGGGCGGATGGTTTCAGCGATCGCCAAAGGTTCAAATCAGACTGTTTTTCAACTGCGGTGGTTGCCTGAGATAGTTAAAGTCATTTGTCAATAATATCCTGAGTAAACCTTATAGCTATGTCTCCCCTACCAGCTTTACAACTACTCCTCCAAGACAATCCCAACTTATTCACTACAGAAGGTTTATCAGCCTTACTGGAAGACTGTATTCGTCTAAAATATCCCGAACGCCACAAATTCACTTACCCCTCTCTGCTAAACCAACAGGTTTACTTGTCCCTTGCAAACCTTGGCAACGGTAGCAGTGAAGATGAAGAAATCGTTCGTCGCATTCTGTCAGACCCTAAAGGCTGGTGCATGGATGCCCCAGCAGAGGTAAAAGAAGGGGCTAAGTTTTATGACATGGGTAAAATGTTTGGCCCTCGTTTTGGAACTGACCTTTTTATTTACCACACTGTTCGAGACAACATTCAAGAGCTTCAGAAAAGGTTAGGCATTTCTGGAGTGAGAATGAGAAATATCTCTGTACGCGATCGCTTATTTTCATTCCCGACAGTAGAGGATCAGTTAATCACGCTGGATGAAGATCGCCTTACCCTTCAACAAGCTGTACCAGAAATCATCAAGTATTTTGTCAGCCTTGTGCAGATGCAGCCTGCATACAAATTATTTTTAGTTGATGAGAAAGAGCAAAAAATTTCCGTTTCAGTCATAGCAGTTGAAAATGCGGCATCAAAGACAGTAATAGCAGAGGTTTACACCGAATCTTACAACTGGGAGCTAACAGGAGCTAACTGTTGGCGGGGCAAAAGTGTTGAAAGATTAGACCCTGATGAAATCCGTCTTACCCTTCATCTCGACTGGGACGAGAACGAGTTCATCTTCTTCGACGCTCATCACCCAGACCCCAAGCGATGCCCTTGGTTAGAGACAGCAGAGTAAAACACATTTTTAAACTTGTGCAAGTCTGAAAAATTATTTTAGGAGCGAACTATGACATTACTCTTAAATCAGTCGCTACTGCTCGAATCCAAATCTTTTAGAACGGAAGCCATCACAAACTTTTCTGACGACAAGGCAATAGATATTCTGGCAAAGGCTAAAGCAATTATCTTTGCAGTTTGGAGTGGTAGTGGTTGGGCGACTACCGCACAAATCGCAGAATATTTCGGAACTACGGAGTCATCTGTCAGAGAACTCTTTCGAGTTAATGGATCTGAATTTCGAGACTGGGAAACCAAAACCCTTACTGGTAAGGACTTACGGGATGCTCGTCAGACGCTCTGTTTACCATCCCGAACATCCCAAGCCAGAGTTTTCTCCGCATTAGGCACACTCCGAATTGCAATGCTTTTGACCGAATCGGAGATTGCTGCTCAAGTACGCACTATCATTTTAGATTTAGTTTCATCTGTACCAGCGATCGCTCCCCAGCAACCCACTACACCAGTCCTCCCCCCAGTTGAGCAACGGCTAGATACTTTTGTCAAAGCAATGAAGACTTTAGCCGAACTCACCGGTGGCAGACTCAACCCTTACATGGAACAGAATTGCAAAGACTTCGCCGCCAATTTGATAGCTGACTACAACAGACAGTCCCTTACCAGCACACAAGAAAAGTGGATGGGCGTGGTCAACTTTGCAGAGAGCGAACTGGGTAAGAAAGTCCCCCTGAGCGGCTCCCATTATCGCGGACACTTGGGCACATGGGTGAGAACATTCTACCCACACTTGGGCGATCGCCAAGAAACACGATTGGTCAATGGTGTTCAACAGCCCGTCTATGTCTACGCTTGCCATGATCCGGCTGTTGCGGCTGGGTTGACCAAAGCTATAGAAGAGTTCTTCGCTCATCCTAGCCCTGGTGCAGCACTAAGGCAGGCGGGAGCTTTCGCTAGCAAGAAAGAACCAGTGCTGACCAAGTGAAAGCGAACGCCCCCACCACAGGAACGTTCGCTAATTTAAAGACGTAAGTTATTGCTAAAGCATCGAATATTACCAATAACATTAAAAGTTTCTCTTTCACATAGTCAAGCAACTAACAGCACTTTGACATTATTTGTTACAAAGAGGATTTCTCTAGCAAGTAATACACATCTCAGAAAGTCTCGTCACTTCAAGATTCCTAACAATCAAAATAAAAAGCGATTGCTGCTTCATAAGTAACAATCGCTACATAAAAACACTCATTGTATCTCTAGGGTAACAACAATGAAAGCCATAGTCACAGTAGTTGAAAAAATCTCATCTGAAGCTCACATTGATATTCCTGAAGGTTTAGCAGAATCAGGTATTAGACAGCATGTTGTAGACCATTACAACAGTGGCGAAATGCTTCCCCTGCTGAACATTTTCCACGTTGATTTTGAATCTATCAGCGTTCACATTGGTAAAAAGTCCCAAATCACTTGGCAACCTGGAAAGCCTTGGAGTCCAAAGCATCCTTATTACTTTTGCAAACTTGGAAGATTTACTTTGACTCTGTTAACCGACACAGAGCAAAACTTGACTCGTACAGAAGTTTACTTTGGGCATCACAAGCAACTTATTTACACATCAGAAAAAGAGATATCCAAAGAATTGGCAACAGTCGAACTCCAAAATTTCTTAAGTGGATTAGCTGTTGAACTTCAGACTTTAAGCCACATTGAATTTCCAGAACAAGACTGAAATTAACATTGAAAATAACAGGAGTTAAACATGAGACTAACAACATTAGAAGGTCAATACCAGTGCATCGTGATTGACCCTCCCTGGTTCTATCGGCTGAGAAATCAGGATAAAACTCACCGAAACCGCATTAACTACAAGCCAATGCATATAGAAGAAATATTGTCATTGCCTGTTCCAGACTTAAGCGATTGCAGGGGGTCAGTTCTTTGGCTTTGGTTCACCAACAATCACATGATTGAAGCGGCTCAATGCTTGCAAACATGGGGATTTGAACTCAAGACTATTTTGACTTGGGAAAAAGTTACCAAGGATAACACTAAAACACATCTAGGTGTCGGTCATTGGTTGCGGAATTCGACTGAACATTGCGCTTTAGCTGTTCGTGGGAATGTGAAGGCTTTTGCTGGACGGACACTCACAAACCAGTCAAGCATTTTACACTCACCCCGTCGTGAGCATTCACGTAAGCCCGAACAGTTTTTTGAACTTGTAGAAAAGCTGTGTCCTGATATGACCAAGCTGGAGATGTTCGCACGTTCGTCTAGAGTTGACTGGGATTGTTGGGGTGATCAGGCGGATCTGTTTGATCAGCTTAATGCAGAAAATGATAACGATACTTCATTGAGTGCTTAATTAACGCTAATTTCGGCACTCAAAACTTGCTGAACCTTGAAAATTAAATATCAAAAAATTCTAATTTTCTAGCGGTGTGTCATCTGCTGTCTGATAAATAGAACGCAATTCATCAATAGTATTTGCTGTTTCTATTGCTGACAAGATTGATTCCAGCAATCTGAAATCTTCAATTTTCTCAATTTCAGGTAATAAGTTTTGTCCAGGTGTTCCAAATTTGAGTTTTAATCCCAAAGCTATGCCTTTTAATAAAGATTCTATTCGAGCAATTCTTTCAAAACTAGTAACGTACTGCATACGCTGTTGTGCCTCCAATTGTTCGACTTCTCTTTTAAACTCTAGTTCTAAATCCAATGGTAACGTTAGCATCCAATCGATGAAAACTAAAAGGTTAACAACAGCCTCGCGTTCAAACCCTTGCTCATACAACCGACGCACTAAATTCAGTTTTGATTGTTTCCTTTGTGACCTATTACTACGGGTTTGCACTGCTGCCAAGTGAGCCATTACCACCGTAGCAAAGGGGTTTCGACTGGCTTCTAGCTCCGACAACCTTTGTTTATAGTCTAGCAGCTTGATTACAGGAAACTGAAAATCAACCGTACAACCAAACAAATCGTACCCAAACTGCGATGGTCGCCAGTTGATGTTGTCATCTCCCAGTATCGCGCATGATGCAACAGAGCGATCGTAACGGTCAAAAATTCGATAGTTGTAGACAAACATCCGTTTAGGAAAATCGGTTTCCTCTTGACTTTGGATTTCTATATGAATCAATAGCCAAGATTCTTCGCCCCCAATGCGATAGATTTTCACCAATTTATCAATTAGTCGTTTTCCTAATTCAGCATCACGAACTACTTGCTGTAACTCTTGGTCTAGAAACTCAAAACCTCTACTCCAATCAATTTGAGCATGGGCTTGAGGAAAAAAGAATTGCATGAAGTCTTCAAAATACAACTGCAACATCTGCTTCCACGGGGAATCATATTCCGTTTGAGGTGTTTTATTAGTCATACTCAACTGTTCAATTTCAAGTTAATGAGAGAAAAGTAATCATGCCAACAAATATAGAATGGGCAGACTTAACAGATAATATCATCCGTGCCAAGCGAGGCGGTTGGTGGTGTCAAAAAATATCTGATGGGTGTAAAAATTGCTATAGCGAAAAGCTAAATCAAAATTCTTTTTTTGGTGGGAATAAGCAACCCTACTCTGGGCAACCACCAGAGCTAGTGTTAGATACAGAAGCTATTCGGAAATGGAGGTTCCAAAGGAAACCTAAAAAGCATTTCGTTTCTTCAATGACTGATGTTTTTGGTGAATGGATTCCACGTTCTTGGCAACATGAAATGTTAGATGGAATGTTCGTAGCGCCAAAGCAGATATTCCAAATCCTCACTAAGCGCCCAGAAGTTATGTTGTCATCTATAAATGAATGGCTCTCTAATCATGGGCTAGAGGAATTACCTTCTAATATTTGGGTTGGAACTTCTATAGAAAACCGTCACACTCTTGAAGAACGTAGTCAATTCCTTGCCCAAATTCCAGCTAGTGTTAGGTTTTGGTCAGTGGAGCCATTACTAAAACATTTGGGCGATATTAGCCAATATTTGAATGATGTCCAGTGGCTTATTATCGGTGGTGAATCAGGGCCAGACTCTAGACCATGCCATATCGAATGGGTCAAGTCTCTCGTCAAACAGTGCAACGAGTCAAAAACGCCTGTGTTTGTCAAGCAATTGGGGTCAAATGTTTATTTGAATCAGCAACCTTTTAAAACGAAACACCCCAAAGGCGGCGAACTTCCTGAATTTCCTCAACAAATACAAATTCGGGAATTTCCAAACTTGACTTGTGATTAGAAACAAATCCCTCGATTGTTAAGAGACTTTCGAGGGAAGGCAATTTTTATTAGGTATATCATTATGAGTTTAGCAGAAAATCAAATCAATAATCGGACAGCTTTTGAAGTCTTCATTCCCGGTTTTTTTGATGATTATCCACTTGAATCATCAGAATTTAGACTGTACGCGCATATCCAAAGAAGAGCAGGTGTAAGCGGTTGTTTTGAGTCTATCCCTAAGATGGCTAAACATTGTTACATCGCTCTCAAAACTGCCAAAAATGCCATCAAGCTTTTACTAGCTGCCGGAATGATTGAAATACAAGAACGTATTGGAACGACCAATATTTATACTCCCACTCCACCTTCTTTGTGGGTTTCTCCTGACCAAATTCAATTACTTCGCTCCCAAATCAAGACAACAAAAGAAACCCCAGTCAAAATTAACCCCAGTCAAAATTGCACGGGGGGTGGGGTCAATTTTGCACCCAGTGGGGGGGTCAATTCTGCATGGGGGGTGGGGTCAAATTTGACCCACAAAGGTATTCCCATTAAGGTAATCCCATCTAAGGAATTCACACTAAGTGCAGTACCCCCAAAAAACGAGTGTGTGTGTGAAGAAACTAACTTGGATTTACAACCAAATCAGGAAGAAGAACCAATTCCCGAATCTTCGTCTTCACAATCAAACCAGGAAGAACCAATTCCCGAATCTTCGTCTTCACAATCAAACCAGGAAGAACCAATTCCCGAATCTCTCACTTCGTTGTCAAATCAATCCGAGTATGAGCATCAAATAGACATTCCCTCATGTAGACCTACTATTGCGGCGGGGTTATTCGATAAAAACGAACAAGCAAACAAGAAACCAAGCAAACCAAAATTTCAGTCGATTGATGATTTGCTCAATCACATCCTGCTTGACCCCGGCATCTTGGCATCTGAGCCTTTACCCGCAGTTTACAGAAATGAAATCAAGCTCCGTTCTTGGCGTTTCCCTTGGCGCACTTCTTGCAGAGACAACATTTACCAAACCTGCGATCGCCGTTTGGTGGAGTTAATCGCCAAGGAGAGAGCCGAGTGGGACAAGGTTAATTGGCAGCAAAAAGTCCCCACTGTGATCAAATCAATCAGCAATTTGGAAGTGAGTAAAGCTGGTTTAGAAGCATCGGTAAGAGGTTAGAGTGATTGCACTTTTGTCAAGAGGGTGCAGGAAAAGG
>NZ_CAWUDO010000165.1:0-11515 GCF_963920935.1 Nostoc sp. CCY 9925
GGAGTTGGTGAAGTTTGTGGGCTAGGAGTTGGTGTAGTTCCCTTCGGTGGAGTTGGTGAAATTTGTGGGCTAGGAGTTGGTGTAGTGCCCTTCGGTGGAGTTGGGGGAATACCTGTTGGTAGTGGTGTTCCCTTTCCGAATTTTAAATCTTGACGGTGGTTCCAAGGAAGATTACCCACTGGAATTTTAGGTCTAGGTGTCGCCGTGGGTCTAGGTATCGACTTGGAAACTTTTTGTTGCCGAAAGCGTTGACTATTAGTTTGAGAGGTGTCAGTTTTTCTCTTTGGCTCAAGATTATCAGCGGAATTTCTTGCAGCAGAATCTTGCTTTTTTGACGTAGTTCTTGCTGCTACAGACTTTTGAGTTGAAGATAATCGCTTTGGTGAAACTGTTTTAACTGCTGATTGTGATTTGCTTGTTGATTTTGTTGCAGGAGCAATGTTTATCAATTCAATCGGTATAGCCGATTGACTTTCCTGAGGGAACCACAGACTAAACGTATTTGATGAGCGCATCAACAACCAGAACACCAGCAAGTGCAGAGACACTGAACCGATAGCCACAGAAATCCACAAACCTGGTGGATCAATGTGCCGCCTCCAGACTTTGGCTGGAATTGGAATTTTGTCTGCAACCGATGGTTCCATATTGTATTTGAAACTGGTTCTGATTAGGCACTTTTACTAATTGGTATGCTTTAACCAGTTATCAGTGTTCACTCCTTGATTTAAAGTCCAGTCTAAATTTTAGCGATTAACCATTACTTCTGGTTTAACAGCGAAGGTCAGAACTGTTTCATCTACTCCTTTAAGTTCTAGCGGACTACCCTTAGTAATTTCTTCTTCTTGCAAATAATCTGCCACGGCAGCAGAAACCAAGATAGTACCGGGAACAGCAGCAGATTGCAACCTAGCAGCAATATTCACACTTGGACCAATAGCAGTATAGTCAGCACGTTCAGCGCTGCCAAACATCCCCACAACCGCTGTACCTTGGTGAATACCACAGCGAAACTGGACGCCAGTTTGTCTGTCACCATCAAAGACACCTTGTTCTCGCCAACGCTGGTTTAATTGATCCAGAGAGCGGTGCATTGCTCTTGCTGTATTTATGGCACGACGCACCTGTTCGTTAGGAGTTAGTTCTTCCGGCGCTCCGTATAAAGCTAAGATAGCGTCTCCCATAAATTTATCTACAGTGCCACCATTAGCAAATACAACCTTGGTCATAGCTTCTAAATATTCATTGAGCAACTCTGCTACTCGCCGAGATCTGAGGGTGTTTGCTAGCTGTGTAAAACCCACGATATCACTAAACAAAACTGTAATTAAACGTGGTTCTGGGCGCAAATCTAGCGCCAAATCTCCGGCGGCAGCTTTTTGCACCAAAACAGCCGGCAAAAAGCGTTTGAGTACCGATTCTGTGAGATATGTATTTAACTCCAAGATTCGTCTTTCATTTTCTTTCAACGCTAAAAGATTGCGAACTTCTGCTAAAAGTTCCCGGTCATTAAATGGTTTTGCTAAATAAGCATCAGCGCCATGTTCTGTACCTTCAATGCGAGTTTCTTCGTCAACTTTGGCTGTGAGCAAAATGATTGGTATTCCTTTTAGCTTCTCCTCGCTGCGGATCATCTGAATCATTTCAAGTCCGCTGACCAAGGGCATCATTAAGTCAGTAAGAATTAAGCTAGGTATAATTTCCTTAGCTATGCGATACCCCTCGTAACCATTACGAGATGCCTGTACTTGATAGCCATTGCGACGCAGTATATCAGATACGTAACTTCGCAAATCGGGGTTATCGTCTACAACTAAAATACAGTGCCCAGTACCTAGTAATGAATCCTGAGTCTCAGAAGTGGGTGATAAGTTTTTTGTAATATTTTCAATATTATCTGGTGTTTGATCTACCAATTCCAAATCAGCTAATTCTACACTAGCGCGGCTTGTGTTTACTTCCACAGGAGTTTCCAGCACTTGCTGTGTAGGTAAGTGAGCAGTACCAGTAACCAGCGATAATGTAAAGGTAGTACCTTCACCATAAACTGATTCCACACTGACTTGACCGCTATGTAATTCTACTAATTCTTTAACTAAAGCCAAACCCAAACCACTGCCTTCATAGGAACGGTTTGCTGAACCTTCAGCTTGGCGGAAGCGCTCAAATAAATGGGGAATTTGTTCTTTAACAATGCCAATTCCAGTATCTTCTATTTCCAAGATGCAACGATCGCCTTCAGATTTTAATCTGACGTTGATTGTCCCAGCTT
This sequence comes from Nostoc sp. CCY 9925, assembly GCF_963920935.1. NCBI lineage: Bacteria > Bacillati > Cyanobacteriota > Cyanophyceae > Nostocales > Nostocaceae > Nostoc > Nostoc sp. CCY 9925. The sequence goes on from NZ_CAWUDO010000165.1 coordinate 2,273, forward strand.
CGGGAGTAAACTTCATGGCATTTGATAGGAGGTTGTAAACGACCTTATCAAATTTTTCCATATCCAAGTAAACTGTAGGACATTCATCTAACTGGGTGGTCAGATGCAGCCCCTTTTTCTCGCAGTATGGGCGAAAAGACTCAACAATTTGGCTGACACATTCCACTAAATCGCAGGGGCGGAAGCTAGGCTGCATTCTTCCTGCATCCAAGCGTTGTAAATCCAGCAGTTGATTTACCAGTCGCAGCAGACGACGTGAGTTACGTAGGGCGATGGTACTTTGGGAATAAGATAATCCCTCACCAGCCCCCACTGCCGACTCTAAAGGCCCCTGAATTAAGGTGATGGGAGTACGAAACTCATGGGAGATATTTTGAAAAAATTCTGTTTTTTGTTTGTCTAATTCCAGTAAGCGTTCAGCTTGTTGGCGAGTTTTTTCATATAGACGTGATTGCTGCACAGCGATCGCAGCCTGAGCTGCTACTGCTTTAGCTAGATCGATATCAGATGCTAACCACTTACGTATTTTATTACTTTGGCATAAAGTAATACTACCTATACATTTACCATCAGCTAATAATGGCACGACCATTAGCGATCGCGCTGGCATTTTCAAAGACAAATCAAAACGCTGTATTTCTCTCAGAGAATGCTTTACATCACCAATTACTACTGGTTCATGTGTCTGTAAAATCTCTTGTAAAATTGGATTCTCTTGTATAGAGGTTTGAGAATTAAGTAATTCGTGAGTTAATAAGTGATTATTATTACTTTTATTGTGGTCTGGGGCTAGCGATGGCTGCGGTGGGCTGTGCCTACGGAAATTTTCCGTATGTTGAAAACTGTCATACAAGCCCACAGACTGGACAAACTCATCTTCCTCCGTCCACAGAGATAAGACACAGCCATCAACTTGTAAAGCTTGTCCCAGTTGCTGTGTAATAGCTGCAAAAATATCTTCAGGGTCTAGGCTAGAGCGAATGGCGCTAGTAATCGTATTAATCAAACTCTCTCGCTTAGCTAGGGCACGTACTTGTTCGTAAGCATAAGCTTGAGACAAAGCTAAAGCTGCCTGATCCGCTACCATCAACACCAGCTGCACTTCATCGTCCCCCCAGAAGCGAGGCAAAGAACACTGGTGCAGTGCCAGGACTGCCATCAGTTCCTGTTGACAGATTAGTGGGACAACTAAACTAGAGCAAATGTTAGCGGCAGCAAAAGCTTCTCCACGTTGATGCAGCTCGGGAGTATGACCCTGAATCCGCTCATCATCTATCACATCATGAATCACCTGGACTTCGCGGGTTTCCCACACGGTGTGAGCCAGTAAGGAGGAAGGGGAGATGGGGAGAGGGGGAGCAAGAGGAAAATCGATCTCCGCGTTCTGGTGTCCTCCGAAGTTCAATTCGCTCTTAACGTTAGGGAAGCCGGCTGCGCTATCGCTAGCCCCGACTTCTCTGTATGTCTGTGTGTCCTCATCTCCTTTTTCTTCCAGAGGCTTTTGATAGATAAATCCTTTATCTGCCAACTGCTCATCTTGGAAGGGACGCAACAGACAGACATCCACCTCTAGCATCTGACCCACTGAATCTACAATTGCCTGGAGAATTTGTCGATAGTCTAATGCGCTGCGAATCGTATTTGTCACCGTATTCAACAGCGATTCTCGCCTGAGTGTACGGGTAAGTTCGCGGGTGCGAGCTTTGAGAACATTGTGGGTATCTAAAGCTTGGCGTACAACTCCTTTAAGTTCCTCTGCTTCCCACGGTTTGGTGACATATTTAAAAACCTTACCAGCGTTGATTGCTTCCACCAGGTCTTCGACATCGGTGTAGCCAGTTAAAATAATCCGGATAATATCTGGGTATTGAGTTGCTGTCAGGCTCAAAAATTCTGTACCGCTCATCATCGGCATCCGCTGGTCAGAGATGATCACCGCGACCTCTCCCTCTTGAGCCAGCAAATCGAGTGCCGCAGGACCAGAGGTTGCTCTTAGCACCTTATAGTCCCGATAGAAAGTGCGGTAGAGCAAATCAAGGTTGTCTGGTTCATCATCAACAACCAAAATTTTAGGCTTACTGTTTGCTTGGGATTTCATGCACCGCTTTCCTGCTGCAACGGCAGTCGGATAAAGAATAATCTGATGGGGTAAGGATTTTTCTGAGTCAGGTAAGAGCAGAGCATTTCGACCAATAACGCTGTTTGGCTACATGACTGCTGAGTGTGGGAGCGTTTACTCACAGTGATTTATCTCAATGGCTGATATCGATTACCGTTTGCTCTAGTACAGAGTAATTGATTTTATAGTCTGTTTTAGTGTTACAGAGTCTATACTTGCTTGCCAAATTTTCTTTCACCTCCAGTGGGCAATCTCTGATACTACATGCAGCACAGCTAGCTGAAAAATCCAGATGAAGCTGCATATTAAGTTTTCCCCGCACAGAAGTTGTACTAACACTTGCAGGTAAATTTTATTTATGGTAGTCATGGTAGAGCCAATAATATTAAAACAATAAGATTTAAAGCCAAAGTATACTATTAGACAAATGCCTCTTTCAAATTTAGCAATCAGAACTATCATTAAGACAAGTGCTGGTGGTTAAGAAGTTGGGAATTAGGGATTTGCAAACAAACAGAGGGATATTGGGTACTGGGTACTGGGGATTGTGTGCTCGGGTAAGGAGACACGGGGACACTGTGATATGCACAGAAGCCGAGATGAGTCTTTCCTGAGATACAAAACTTCTCCTAAGGAAGAGCTAGCAGGTAGCAAGTTTCTAAAGGGTACGGAGGGCACGGAGATAGTATTTGCTCGTTTCTTTGCATCTTCTTGATATCCCTTGTCTCCCGATCTTCCCCAGTCTCCAGCGATGCACTACGCTGCCCTGAGCGAACGCGAGTACGTCTGGTAGAGAAGAGAGAAGACAAGTGTACCTAGTTGCTTTTTCATACTTGAATGATGTACTTAATTAAAAATTTTGTAACCACTGCCTAGAGACAAGCTATGCTGTTCTTCTGTCTATTTACACAACCCTCTAGCTTTTTACAGATGGCTTTGCGATCGACAGACTAATCTCTTCCCTACCAAATCAGGAATGTACCTAAATTCATTGAAATTAAGATTTTAAATCTACGACACTGTAACTCGTAAGACGCTTTCAACAATGCGAGCGATAAAACTTTAACCATTTTTTACACTTTGTTGAATCCATAACCAAACATGAATTAGCAGTCTCAAGTTAGTTCAATTTCCAGGGAAACTAACCCTTAAGTCATTATTGACTTTAAATACTGTTTTAAAATTTTTGAAAAATTTTCTTTGAATAAAATCAATACTAAAGTAGCCTTGAAATATCGGTTTTTTCACCCTTACCACCAACAGCCAATCGATCCACCTCCTCGCCATTTCCAAATTCGTATGGCTACACCTGCTGATTTAGTTAGTGTTGCCCAAATTATTGCTGAAAGCTTTCACTCTCAAAAAGGTATGTGGGGCTGGACTTTTCCATTGTTACGTCTGGGCATTTACGAAGACTTAAGACATCGGATGGTATCACCTGCGCCTCGTCATGTTTGTTTAGTTGCTCTTGATTATAGTACTGGTGCTGCTACTAACTTAGTGGGTACTGTAGAACTGGGTGTGCGTTACAGCGATTCGTGGAGTCAGGTAGGCTTGGGTTTTCCTTACTTATCCAATTTAGCAGTTCATCCAAATTACCGTAGGCATGGTGTGGCATCAGGGTTATTGAATAGCTGTGAAAAAATCTCTCAGGAATGGGGATTTAAAGACTTATATCTCCACGTTCTGGAAAATAACCACCAAGCAAGACAGCTTTATTTCAAGCTGGGATATCGGGTGCATAAAGTTGAATCGAATTGGAATACATTTTTGCTCAGACGTTCGAGCCAGATGTTATTGCACAAAGAGCTAAGTGCTGACTCAATTATCTAAATCTTCTTTTAGCATCTATAAATTTTAATCTTGCGATCGCTTTAGAATAAACTGTGTTAGAGGTTGTTTAGAAAGTCGTTTTAAATACTAAAGCAAAAGTATTGGCACTTTTCAAATATCCTCTGACCAAATATCGGCAACTAAATATAAATTAACTTGATAAAAAATATCCAAAAATCGGCGATATATCGCTCAAAAGCTAAATAAAAACTAAAAATCTGAATTTCTAAATGACTTTTTTAAATTAATATACAACTTTTGACAATTATTTCAAAAATATTTTTATTGAGAGTTTTATTAAAATAAAAAATAGGAATTTTAGCAAAACTATACTTTTATCTAAGTAGATCAATTCATAAAAATTTACATTTTGTACTTTTTGATTTTAATTAATAAAATTTTAAAAATTTTTCTGGTAAAAAATATAGATTATAATAGGGATGTCTGTAGATCTGAATCCTAAAAAACTCTCAATTCCTCATAATAACTTTGTAATTAAGATATTCATCTTTATAAAAACTTTAAAAAAACACTATTATAATTTGGAGACAAATCTACTTATATCTCATAAAATATAATAACTCAATTAGCGAACAATACCTATTTATTCCTATCTTAGATAAGTTGACCATGAGACTGTTGATGATAAAAGAAATGAAAAATTTCATTTGATATAACAGCTAATTACTTGTTGAAGTGCATACTACTACCAAATTCTTTGAAATTTTAAAAAACATGGATAGCGAACAGCATCGCCGCTATCAGCCCGCTATGCTATCAACCTATTACCCCGAAACTAGTTTCCCAGACTATCTTGTCATGCCAGATGGAACTGAGCAACCGCAAGGCTCGGACATCCTTACACGTTTGCACAGTGGAGAAGTTTTCATCGTCAATAGTCGCAGGCGAAACGGATTAATACTGTTTAAACGTTATCATGCGGAGTTTGCCGGTCCTGGGGCTGCTGTGGGTGGGGACTACGATTTTGATTGCCAAGGGGCACTGCCAATAGGTAATCTGTCTTTGTTAACTCCGGAATCTAATGAAGAACGCCAGAAAGCGTACTTGATTAGGCGACAGTGGATTCGATTGATCAAACAAATTACAGAAAATCCTGTGCCTGGGCAGCGAGTCCAAAAAATTCTCGATCAATTTGAACAATATTTTCCACCGGAAATAGTGTCTCTTCTTCCGGATGTAGCCTTTGCTCTTTTAGTAGGTGTACTGCCACAAACAGTGGGAATAGTACGCCGTTTGGGCAGTGAAGAGGACAGTAGGTTTACTGAGTGAATTGTTAAGATTCCAAATTTGCTAAAGCGGCTTGTACTCGATTAATAGTACGGGCATTTTCCTCGGTCGTCCCGACAGTAATTCTTAATCCGCCGCTAATATGTCGTACAAGAGTGCCGAGTGTCTTAAGTTTGTGATGCAAATTTTTTAAAGTAGCGTCTTGTGAGTGTGAACTATTTGGTTTGAGACGCAGGTAAATAAAGTTGGCAGTACTCGCTGTAATTTGTAGTTCTGGTTGTTCGGATAAAGCTTGAATCAGTTTGGCTCGTTCAGTTAATATTTGCCCAATTGACTCAAGTAAGAGTGTACGATTTTGTAAAGCGATTAATGCTGCCGCTATGGAAAAACTGGGAAGATTGTAGGGTAAGCGGATTTTTTCTAAAATGGCGATCGCTTCTGGATGACCAACACAATAGCCAACGCGAAGCGATGCCAATCGAAAAGCTTTAGAAAAAGTGCGTAAAATCACCCAATTAAGGCGCTGTGGTAATTCACCAACTAGACTAGTTTGGCTAAATTCAAAGTAGGCTTCATCAATCACTACCAAAATATGCTGCGGCAAACTCTTTAACCATAGTAACTCTGCCGCAGTTAAACTGTTCGCAGTTGGGGAATTGGGATGCACTACGAAAACTACCCGAATGGGAGGGTTTTGAGTTTGTTCGATGGCAGACTGAGCAGCTTTTAAGTCAATTTCAAAATTTGTTTCATTTCTACCCACCGCCACTACAGGAATGCCCAAAGTTTGTGCCAAAATTCCGTACATTGAGAAAGTGGGATTGGCAACAAGAATTGAACCTGCGCCTCCTAGACAAGTAGCGATTAATAAAGAACGGATTAGTTCATCTGAACCATTGCCCACAGAAATGTTACTAGCAGTAAACAAAGATGATGAAAGGGCAGCTGACTCATTAACATACTCAGCGATCGCACTTTTTAGTGTCTCATGTCCGCCATCAGGATAACGATTTGTTTCAATTTCTTGCTGATATGCCCAGGCTAGCTTTTCTTTTAACTGAGGTGGTAAATCATAAGGGCTTTCATTTGTATCGAGGCGATCTAACTGCGTTGGAACTGATGCTGCTGTATCGCTGCTAGGGTGGGGTTTGTAGGCTGTAAATTGTGCTAAATCTGGTCGGATGAAGGGAAGCATATCGATTTTAGATTTTGGATTTTGGATTTTAAATCAATACTGTTCATAAAAGTCTTAATCTCACCTAATCGTTGTTGACGGCAGGTGAGTATAGCCTCTTTGACCCTACGAGTTAAGTAGTACTTACTGAAAAATATTAGGTTACGTGTAAGTTTTATATTTTACAACTTCAAGGTAACTGGCAGAAGAGGCGAATTGCTTGCCAAATTTCTTTCATCACATTACCCAAAGCGTGGTCACTGTCAAGTTCTACTAACTCCACCCAAGGATGCGATACCTCCGGTGGGCTTCGCCAACGCCTAAAGTCACGACTAGCTTCAATGGGGATGACTTCATCATTCTTTCCATGCAAAATTAGCGTCGGAATGGGACGTTGCAAAAGTTCTTCTTGGTATTGTGCTGCATCTGTAACGAAATTGTAATTTAAAGGAAGCGGGCGCCCTTCCTCATAGTGGTACACCATAAGATATTTTTCTTGCTGCCAACGCTGTATTTCCTCATCTGTTAATTTTGGTAACCAATGGGATAAAAAACCAAAAGCTGGTGCTAATAAGACTAAGTGTTGTATTTGTAAATGTTGCTGTGCTAAGTGGATAGCAGTCAAACCACCCAAACTTGAGCCAATGAGCGTTACTGGTGTAGAATCCTTGGGTAATTCTGCCGCAACTTGAGTAATTTGACGGGTGATTGTCAACTGGGAAAAATCCCCAGCATTCAAATCGGGAATTTTCAGTTCTGTATTAATTTCGGTAAAGCGATCGCTTATGTACCGCGCTTTAGCAGATTTCGGACTGGAAGCAAAACCGTGTAAATAGATATACTGGGTGGGCATTCAAGTTTTACCATCAGGGTTGTCATTGGTCATCGATCATTTACCAAAGACAAAGGACTAATGACTAATGACTAATGACTAATGACCTAGTTATCGCATTGTGACAAATTCTTCAGCCACTGAGGGATGTATGGCAACAGTGGCGTCAAAGTCTTTTTTGGTTGCGCCCATGTTCACAGCGATCGCCACACCTTGAATGATCTCAGCAGCATTTTCACCGACCATGTGAGCGCCTAGCACTTTATCAGTGTTGCTATCAATTACTAATTTCATCATTGTCTTTTCTTGCTTACCAGTCAAACTGTGGTACATGGGGCGGAAACGAGCGCGATAAATTTTGACGGCCTCACCGAGTTTTTCTCTAGCTTCAGCTTCTGTCCAGCCTACTGTTGAGGCTTCCGGGGTAGAAAATACCGCTGTGGGCACATTTTGGTGATTGAAGGCGCGGCGGCTATTGCCGAATTCGCTCTCAGCAAAGGCGCGACCTTCACCAACTGCTACGGGAGTTAAATTAATTCGGTCGGTGACATCGCCAACAGCAAAGATATTTGGTTGACTAGTTTGGCTATATTCATTGACTGCGATCGCATTTGTGCTGCTGTATCCTGGTCCTTCTATAGAACTAGGGACAACATTAACCCCAGCATTTTCTAAACCTAGTCCATCTACATTTGGAGTCCGACCAGTGGCTATTAAAAACACATCAGCAATTACTGGTTCTTGATCTTCCCCTGATAAAGTCAGTTTCACCCCTTCTGGCACGCGTTCAACTGTTTTTACCACATTATTGTTAATCAGCCGAATTCCGTGCTGCTTCATACCTTCTTGAATATCTGTGCGGATATCCTCATCAAACCCCTTCAAAATCTTGTCACCTCTAGTAATTTGTGTGACTTCAGAACCCAAACCGCGCATAATACAGGCGAATTCTGTGCCAATATAACCAGCACCAATAATGACTATGTGTTTTGGTTGTTCTTTGAGATGAAAGATTTCGTTAGAAGTAATGCCATGTTCCATTCCTGGTAAATCAGGTTTGATGGGACGGCCACCAACAGCAATTAAAATTTTGTCTGCTGTAATTTTGCGTCCATCAAGTTCTACTGTGTGGGGGTCTACCAATGTGGCGCGACCGGGAATTAGTTCTACTCCGGCTTTTTCTAAAAGGCTGATATGTACTTGGGACAGTCGGCGAACTTCTTTATCTATGGATGTAATAAAATGTTCCCAGTCCAATTCGGCATTACCGACTTTCCAACCATAGCCTGCGGCGTCAGTGAAGAGTGCAGGAAAGTGAGAGCCATAAACCATGAGTTTTTTCGGAACACAACCGCGAATTACACAAGTTCCGCCAACTAAATCATATTCGGCGATCGCCACTTTTGCTCCGAAGCTAGCCGCCCGTTTGGAAGCCGCCAAACCACCAGAACCCGCACCAATGACAAACAGGTCGTAATCAAAAGCCATAAATTTTTATATCTCTCTAGCAACAAGTTAGTTCTTGAGAACTTACACAAAGAATGTGATTGAACTATATAAGGATATCCGCTAAGCCGTGTTTAAGTCTTGCCCTTGATTTAATCTAGCGTTAGCAGATACTCTGCGATCGTAGGGAATATTACTTTTTTGCTGTGGTGTCCTTTGTAGAGAGGTTTTGGTTTGTATGGGACTCACCTGAAAACCGCTATAAATCTATAGTACTAGGTTCGAGAAATTAATATTTCCACGGCTTGAAACCGTGGAAATATTAATTTCATCCAGGCAACTTGTTTAGATATTTGTCCTGTCTAGATATGCGTTAACTTTGTCCACAAGCTTAGATTAACTCTGACTTGTGCGCTTTTTGCTTCAAGCACTGTAATTAAATGATGAGATATTATACTACAGATATTTATAGTAATATTACGTAGTTTCTGGAACATCTGGGTCATTTGGTGTACCTCCACCGGGGTTTTCATTATCTGTACCTCCACCGGGGTTTTCATTACCTGTACCTCCACCGGGGTTTTCATTACC
>NZ_CAWUDO010000166.1:0-11316 GCF_963920935.1 Nostoc sp. CCY 9925
CTGATTAACTCAGCCCTGCTGGGTCATTTTGCATAGCTTAGTCTAAACTCCAGTAAGAAAGAAGACGCGCAAAAAGAACTCTCCGTGTCTCCCTGTCCCCGCGTCCCCGTGTCTTCTTTTCACACTCCGACTTACAAAACTTGATTATTCCGAGTTTCCAAGGTTTGGTTGAGTCTATCCAATGCACCAGTCAGTCTTTCCTCAGATGCAAGCTTAGGATCTGAGAGTGGAGATTCAATGGCAACATCCTCTTGCCTCTTCAATTTTTGTAAGGCCCGAATTCCTATAAATAAGATCAAAGCAATGATTAAAAAGTCCAGGATTGCGCCAAGAAACTGACCGATCGCAATTCCTGGACTGATGGTGATTGTTCTCCAGTCTTTGCCCGTCACACTAATCAAGGGGTTAATCAATGGCATAATTACATCCTCAACTAAGGAGGTAATCACCTTAGTAAAGGCAGTGCCAATGATTACGGCGATCGCTAAGTCAACTACACTACCTTTGAGGGCAAATTCTTGAAAATCTCTGAAAAAGCCACTTGCTCTTCTTCTTGCTCTTGCCATACTTGAGACTCGATAAGTTAGTTGTAGTCTTTTTTTATATGGCACTCGGCTTTTTGCCCTCTCTGTTGAGATAGATTTTGCTGAACTAGCCACGCTGATTAGATAATTCAATTCATTTCATTTCTAGACTCGTGTTCAGCAAGTATGTCATAAGTAAAAGAGGCTGTTAAATGCAAACTGATTTATGACCGCTGCTGTAAACACTAATATTGGCTTCGCTTCTCGCTTGGTGAATACCATACTGGCAATCCAGCCTTTAGCCAATCTAGCCAAGCATCAAGCTAGACAAATGATGATTAAACGTGCCGAGAGAATTGGTGTGCCTTGGACGGAAGAAGTCGAAATACTACAAGCGCGTGATTGGAAGACGGATCTAGCTCAAGTTGAAAATCCCCTGCTTTCCTACCCAGAATACTACCTACGACCATTCCACGCTTACGAAGGTGGAGACCTCAGCTGGAAAGCAGCTTGGGAGCTAGAAGTTGCGGCTCGTACTGTCCATGCCGGAATTTGGCAGGATGCTGGAGCGCAAGGAGATGCTAAACTACGCCAAAGCTATCATGATATCCTCAAAGCGCAACTCCCCAATCAACCCCAAAACATTCTAGATTTGGCCTGCGGTGTGGGTTTGAGTACCTTTGCCATGCAAGAAATTTATCCCCATGCCAAAATTACAGGCTTGGACTTATCTCCCTACTTCTTAGCTGTTGCCCATTACCGCGCCGCCCAACGCCAAGCTAATATTAATTGGCTTCATGCCCAAGCTGAATCTACCGGGCTACCTGATGCCTCTTTTGATTTAGTTTCGATTTTCCTGATGTGTCATGAATTACCCCAATCAGTAACTCGACAGGTTTTTGCTGAAATTCGTCGTGTCCTGCGTCCAGGTGGTTACTTGGCAATCATGGACATGAATCCTAATTCTCAAGTGTACAAAAAAATGCCAGCTTACATTTTGACTTTGCTCAAAAGTACTGAACCATATTTAGATGAATATTTTGCTTTGGACATTGAGCAAGCTATTATTGAGGCGGGTTTCCAAACTCCTGCGATCGCTAACAATACCCACCGTCACCGTACAATTATTGCTCAGGTGAGTGGCTGATTTATCTCTAGTGTTGTGGGCAGCAATACCACCGTTGCTGCTACTAGGCTACTACTATTGTCGGATACCATTTGCCCCGCCTCTACCCAGGTTACTGATGTTCTTCATCTTCGGGGCAATATCTGGTATTTTAGCCCTTAGCCTGGAATTGATTTTTGAAAGTGTAGTCAACTCGATTGTAGACTGGCAGCAGAGCAAGCGATGTCTGACTGCAAGCCCTTGCGCGTCTACGCTTTTTGGTATAACCTTGCGGCAGCTTGTGGAGATAGGCCCAATTGAAGAAGGCTGTAAATTGGCTGCGGTTGTTCTCCCAATCTACTATCTGCGACCCAGGTATCGATTACTTCACTCTAGCGTTTTCCTCTTGACTATAGCTGTTGCCCTTGGGTTCACAGCGGAAGAGAACTGGATTTACCTTTTTCACGGTACAGCATCCATTCTTGACCGTACTATCGGTACCCCAGTCCACGCTATGTTCTCTGCACCTTGGGGATACGCCTTGGGAATGTATATGTCCTCGAAAACTGAGTTAAATCGAGACAAAAAATTTATTATCAGGGCTTGGCTAAATTCTGTAATTTGTCATGCCCTAGTGAATGTCCTATCTAGTGCTTGGCGTTACCCACTACCCCTACGTTTCCTGAGTTATGGTTTATTTCCATTTCTGTTGTGGATGTTTGGGCGATTGGAACAATTACTGCGAAAAGTCCAAGGCAAACCCTCAATTATCCTGATCTCAGGCTATACACCCCAACAACGTTACTGGCACAGAAGTTTAGTGCTGTTTGCCCTTGTACTGGGTGGAAATGCTATTTTTGGGCTGTTTCTCTTAGCTAGGATTGTTAGTCCATTAAATCCATCGAAATTTTTTGACCCTGATATACTGTGGTTTATACTTACTCGCTTTTTACTAAATCTCTTTTTTGGAGTTTTAGCCTGGGGCATTTATCGCTATTTGCGACATACCGCCCGTCGTCGGTATTTTTAAAATATGATTTAGGAAAATGCTAGGGGGTTTCTATGCAAACAACTCCGGTGCGTTGGACAACTGTTGACCGAAGAGGCAGAGGGGAAGGGGGCAGGGAGCAGGGGGACTGAGCTATTCTCCTCTGCGTGGAATCAAGGGGGGAACATGGGTACAAGCCCCGCCCATAAGCGGGCGTTCTTACTGGGGCGGAGTACAAGCTCCTGTCTCAGTTTTCCCCCTTGCTCCCTGCTCCCTGCTCCCCTGCCTCTTTTGACCTAGAGTTATTCGCAGGCGATTCTCGTTGCGAGACACTTCGTGAACGCACGAATCGCTATGAGATTATTGATGGAGAATTATTTGTGACCAAAGCACCTAACTGGGTTCATCAAACGAGCTGCGCCAATATTGCTACAGTTATCAAGATTTGGTCAGATGAAACTGGTTTAGGTGAAGTGGCGATCGCTCCTGGAATTATTTTCTCAGATGCTGACAATGTGATCCCTGATGTAGTGTGGGCAAGTCATGAACGCTTAAAACTGTTACTAGATGAAGCTGGACACCTCATACCAATTCAAAATGACGCTCGCGGACACGGCTTAGCTGCGCTAACAAAATTCAAAATTCAAAATTAAGAAAGCCAGAGCTAGCCAGGGTTTCAAGATTGGTATCTGTCGTATTCTTTTCGTGAATTGGTATGAGGCGCACCAGAGTTAGTAGTTGAGGTTCTGTCACCCGGTGAAAAAAACGAGAAACGCGACAAGCAAACAAAGCTAAAGCTGTACTCAGTGCAAGGAGTTCAAGAATATTGGATTTGCGATCGCATACAGAAAAAAGTCGAAGTTTATCGTCGCGAACAAGCTGCATTAAAACTAGCAGCTACTTTATTTCATCAAGATGAATTGACAAGTCCTTTGCTACCTGGTTTTAACTGCTTAGTAAGTAAACTATTCTAGTTGGGCATAGGGCATGGGGCATTGGGCATTGGTTATGAATTATTTTCCTTGTCTCCCTTGTCTCCCTTGTCTCCCTTGTCTCTATTTTCCCATGCCCGATACTAAACTTCTGCTAATACTGGTTGACTCGCCGCCGCACTGATTGAATTTGAATCAGACTCAGTACAGTAGATTTCGCAGGAGTTATTAGGGCTTTCAAACAGTTTAACTTTGTAAAGCTGAGATCCTAATTCCTGAATGGGCGATCGCAGTAAATTACTAATGTAAAGTGCGATATTCTCACTAGTAGGTACAACTTTGGCAAAGTAAGGAATGTCTTCGTTGATAAAAGTGTGATCGAATTGTTCTACCACATTATTTTTTACAATCTGATTCAAAGCACCTAAATCGACAATCATCCCAGTAGTTGGGTCAATCTCTCCTTTGACAGTAACTTCTAAATAATAGTTGTGTCCGTGACCGTGGGGACGCGCACACTTACCATAAATCTCGGTGTTTTTTTCCTGACTTAGATTAGGGTCAGCCAGCCGATGAGCGGCACTAAAGTAAGTACTGACCGTGAAATAAGTTTCGGTTCCGTTTTTGGCATAATCAGCCCAAAGTTCATGACTTTCAAAGAGCCTGACTTTGTGCAGTTCGACTCCCAATTTCTGGATGGGTGAAGTCAGTAAATGATTGATATAAAGTGAAATATTTTCAGTAGTGGGAACAATCTCGGCAAAGTAAGGAATGTCTTTGTTTAAACAAGAGTGATCCAATGGCTCCACCGCATAATCTTCCACCACTCGCTTTAGGGCATCTACATCTACAATCATGCCAGTGCGGGGGTCGATTTTCCCTTTCACAGTGATTTCTAGATGATAGTTGTGTCCGTGGGTACGGGTGCATTTACCGTATTTCTCAGGACTGATGTTAGGAGCTAGCCGATGGGCGGCACTAAAGTGCGTACTGATGGTGAGATAGGCTTCCATTCCTTCTCCCGTGTAATCTGCCCAAAGTTCAGAATGTTCAAACAACTGGACGCCGACTAAAGGTAAGTGAGGTGCTAGTCGTTGCCAGATTATTCGTGCAATATTTTCAGTGGTAGGTAGAGTTTCTTGGAAATCTGCCCACACATCGTTGAGATAAGAAAAGTCTAGTTGGTTTGTAACTTCTCGCTTGATGACATGTTTCACATCCGACAAATTCAACACCATGCCATATTCGTCTACTTCTCCACCAAGGGAGATCAATAAGACATAGTTATGCCCTTGTCCGGGAAATTTCGCTCTAACACCAAACTTCTCAATATTCTCGGCTTCACTAAGTTCTGATAACGAATAACGATGACTTGCCGAAAACTGAGCGCGGCGATTAATAATGCATTTCATAAGGATTCTGGCAATAAAACTTCAAATTTCTTAATCTTTCACTCTTCCCAGGATAAACTAATTTCTGTGTCATTAGTCATTGGTCATTAGTCATTTGTCATTTGTGAATAACTAATGCCCCATGCCCACTTGCCCTGAGCGAACTTATGCTGAGCGTAGCCGTTCGCGTAGCGTCTCGCAGAGAAGGGATGCCCCATACCCATTAACCTACGGATGCTTGTGCCTCACAGTGTAATCTCGTAGCTATGCGGAATAGTTCTTGACCTGTGTGCAAATAACGCTCATCGTAGTTCAAAGGAAAATAACCTAACTCGTCGAGTCCATCTGCTAATTGATCGAGGCTGTAGTAGAGGTGAGCTGCTGTTCTTGCCAAACTAGGGGGATTGGGGAGAGAACGAAAAGTAATTTGTGCCTGTTTCAAGTCCTCCCGACAGGTTTTCAAGTATTCCTGAAATTCATCTAACAACTCATCATCAAAAGGATCGGCAGCTAATTGCTCCATTTGTTCTTCTAGGGAATAAAGAATGGTACAAAGTAAGCGATTTACTGGTTGATAAACTTTACGCAGCCATTCTTCGACTTCCTCATCAGCATCCCGTCCTGTTTTGCGTGTTGCTTGGTAACGTTTTTGCGCTGATGCTGTACGCTGTTGGCGATCGCTATCTAATTTTCGAGATTTATCTTGCAGTTGTTGGTCGTAATTGCGGCGATTTTGGTTGTCGCGTAAGACCTCATAGGCTGCATTAATGCGGATAATCTCCTCGCGATCGGCTGTTTGCTGATTGCTATCAGGATGAAATAACTTCACCAAGCGGCGATAAGCTTGCTTAATCTCCGCTTGGCTAGCATTTGGACTAACTTTGAGAGTTTGGTAATGGTTAGAAACGTGTTTAGAATTGACCATTAATTCAATTTATCGTTAGCTGACGCTAGCGGCTAACTTGGTCTCCAAGTCTTGGAACAACGGTGTACTTAAATACCTTTCTCCAAAACTCGGCTGAATCATTACAATTAAACGTCCTTGATTTTCTGAACGTTGAGCAACGCGAATAGCTGCACATAAAGCTGCTCCACTGGAAATCCCAGATAGTAGCCCTTCTTCTTTTGCCAAACGCCGACTGTAGGCGATCGCTTCTTCATCGGTGACGGTAATCACTTCATCAATCAATTTTATCTTTAGTACTTGGGGAATAAACCCAGCGCCAATTCCCTGGATTTTGTGCGGTCCTGGTCGTCCTCCAGATAAAACTGGGCTATTAGCTGGTTCAACAGCGATCGCCTTAGCATCAGACTTACGTGCTTTAATCACTTCTGCCACACCAGTGATCGTACCACCTGTACCCACTCCTGCCACAATTATATCTACTTGTCCATCAGTATCTTCCCAGATTTCCTCTGCTGTAGTTTCCCGATGCACTTTTGCATTGGCTGGATTGCGGAACTGCTGCAACATATAAGTATTTGGCATACTATTAACTATCTGCTGCGCTCGGCTAATTGCCCCACTCATGCCTTCCATTCCTGGTGTTAGTTCCAGTTCTGCTCCGAAAGCCCGCAACATTGCCCGTCGCTCCCCACTCATGGTCTCTGGCATTGTTAAAATTAACCGATAACCCTTGGCTGCTGCTGCCATTGCCAGAGCAATGCCTGTATTTCCAGAGGTGGGTTCTACCAATATTGTCTTAAGAGGAGTAATCAGCCCCTCTTCCTCGGCTGCGGTAATCATACTTACCCCAATTCGGTCTTTAACTGATGCCGATGGGTTCATACTTTCCAGTTTCACCACAATTTCAGCAACACATCCTTCACTTTGGGGAATACGGTTTAACTGCACTAGGGGTGTACGGCCAACTAATTCTGTAATGTTACGAGCAATTCGCATAATTTATTCCTTAATTAATTAGTTATTGGGCATGGGGCATTATTAGTTATTAGTCGTTTTTATTTGCAAAGGACAAATGACAAACGACTATTGACTAAATGTAGTACATGATATCTAACTGTCGTCGGGAATCTAGTTTTTCACAAAGATCCTGGAGTGTATATTTTTGTAACACTGAGTTTGCGGCGCGACTTGCTTCTTGCCAAATTTCTTCGATAACTGAAGTGTCTACCTTTTTGGGATTAAGGTCTTCTTCACACGCCCTCACCTCCAACCCTTCTAAACATTCTAAAATCTCAAAAAGAATAATTTTTCGAGGTTCTCTGGTTAATAGATAACCACCTTTTGACCCCCGCAGACTCTTGACTATACCTCCACGCCTCAACGTTGCTACTAGTTGTTCCAAATAGCGATCGGGTATATTTTGTTGCCTTGCAATTTCTCGAATTTGCAATGGTTCATCGCTTTCGTAATGGGCGGCTATCTCTAATAAAGCTAAAATTGCGTATTCACATTTACACGATAGTTCCACAAGCAATAATTCAGGTAGGAGTTAGAAGTTAGGAATCGTTCAATTTTGGATTTTAGATTTTCGATTTTGCAGAAAATTTGAGTGGAGGTTTCCCACCTAGACGCTTTGCAGTCAGAGGGTCGCAGTCTTAGCGATTTGCGTCGATTGCGATCCCCCAAACCCAAAGGGCTTGCGGCAGGGATCAAAGCTTTTTAAAATAAATTTTTCCATCAATCCAAAATCCAAGTTTTCAGGAAGCACAACTTTAGTGCGACCCAAAATCTAAAATTACCAAAGTTAGAGATTTTTACAGCGGGTTTTAAGTTGCTGAAGTACACAACCTCAGTCTGCTAGCTAGGAGTAAAGCTTGTTTTACTTCTTAATTCTGGCTTAGAGAATTCTGCTGTAATTCTTAACTCACAACTCCTAACTTTTCTAGTATACTACGGTTAACAAGTAGGGTTTATTTGTTGCTGCTACCAACAATAAAAAGCCCCACCTTGTGGTGGGGAGGAATTAACTTAAATTATTGGCAGATTGTCAACGCTCTAGAAGGTGAAAGTCGTTCTCAGCGTACCGATAATTGCATCGTCGTTAGCGCTGTTTTGACCAGGAGAGGTCAACCAGATGACGCCAGGGGTGATTGAGATATTATCTGACACTTGATATTTGTAGAAGCCTTCAAAGTGATAAGGTATGTCATTACCAGCAAAGCCTACTCGGTTACGGGCATAGGGTTCTGCACCAGCAAAAATACCTAAAACGTTGCCTTTTTTACCGAAATCGGGTAGAGCTACTCCTACACCGTAGCTCCAAGCTTCAAAATCATCACCTACACCGAAGCCTGTGACATCATGGTAAGAAACGAACCCACTAATGGATAGTTTGTCGCTAGGTCTAAATGCAGCGGAAACACCATAGGAATTAGATGAAGACCCATCTACAGCACTTAAAACGTTAGCTTGTCCAGTACCTACTGAAACAATATCTCCGTCTGTAGTGTTACCCGAGTTGAACAAGAAACCACCTGCGGCACTATAACCGTGGACGTAGGTTGCAGCTAAAGCTACGCGATCGCCTACACTAAAGTTCAACTGTCCTAAAGCAGCATAGTCGCCGTTGGTAAGACCTGCACCGATACTAGGATCGTTAGCTTCTGATGCCAAGTAACCAGCAGTGATTGAACTATTTCCCAGGATACCGCCACCTTTACCCAAAGGTATATTCAGCGCTATACCTGCACCTCCACCAATTCGATAGATGGGACTTTCAGAAGCAAAGGTGGACAAAGCACCGTTACCGCCGTCGGTTTGATCGAAAAAGTAAGGGTTGTTGACAGCAGCATAATGGCTATGTCGTCCACCACTAGCTGCAAGGTAAACTTGTGCTGGGCCTATGGGAGCTTCATAGGTCAATCGGTCTATCCTGACGCTGTTATTACCATCACCAATACCAACTTGAAAGGTTTGTGTGCCTTCAGCAGTATTAATAACACCACCAGCTTCATCAACTTGTGTAAAGGCTGTGCTGTTACCAGCAGCAAGACGAGTATGCAGCACGTCTCTACCAGTGAAGCTGGTTTGCAAGTCTAAACGTACTCTGTTTTGGAAGACTGTGTTGTTGGCATCACCAGTGTTACCGCCAAAAATATCACTAACTGCAAAAACAGCTTCACCAACTAGTTTGGTGGTAGTCGAGAACTGATTGGCTTCTAATTCAGCGGTGCGTGCTTCTAAGGCATCTACACGACCGCGTAGGGTTGCCAGTTCTGCGGAAAACTCTTCTTGTAACCGCTGTAAGGTAGCTAAATCTTGTTTGGTTACCAAGTCAGCCGTTGCTGTGGCAATCAATTCGTTAACTCTATCCAAACAGGCATTCAAACCAGCCGCAAATTCATAACGGGTCAAAGCACGGTTACCGCGATAAGTGGCATTTGGATAACCGGCAATACAACCATAGCGCTCAACCAAGGACTGCAATGCTTGGAATGCCCAATCTGTGGGTTGTACATCAGAGAATTGGGAAACTGATGTTACTTGGGACTGAGAGTTATTTTTGTTGCCTTCGTTACTGTAGCGGTTAATTTGGTCTAAGGTTGTTTGAGCCAATATTTCTGGCTGTTGGACAACTTCAGTGACTCCTGGTTGTTCAGTGGGTGACACTTCAGTGGTCGTATTTGGAGCCGCAATTGCTGTTGTTGAAACTAGTAATGTTGCTCCCAAAACTGCTGGGCTAACCAATAAGGATTTCCACAAGAGATTAGACATCTTTTCTTTACTCCTCACACCTTGTATAGATAATTGGGTTTGTTGCACCTAATTGTTAAAAATGCGGCATCCCATTTTGAAACCTGTGGATGAGGCATGAATGCCTCTATTACGATTTTAGTTTTCGCAAAGCTAATAAACGATTAACTTACAGTTAAAAATTGATGTGATTAACTTATGCAAAAACACATCCTTATATCAAAATATTATAAAACATTAAATTTAGATGGCAAGATTGAAGCGATCGCCTTAATAACTGTCACACATCAGCCATTGATGTATCCAAGTAGGGAGTAGCGTTTGAGGCTATGGCTAATCATAACTTAGCTAAATTTTTGAAAGCTTTAGACACTGGGCAGCTTCTGGGCAGAAATCAGATATTGCATCGAGTCTTGACAATCAGAAATTACACAGTCTTCGCTACGCAATTACTCGACTATGCAAACGAGGTTCGTCTAATATTTTTGAAACAAACACAAGATCAAAAATCAATTGCCCCTATACATGAGTGACTAAAAATCAAGGATTTGAAATAGGCATGAGGCATTGGGCATTGGGCATTGCTTATTTCCCTATCTCTTATCTCCTTGTCTCCCTCATCCTATGTCCCATGCCCCATGCGCTATGCCCAACCTCAAATCAGTTACTGAATGTTGGAAATTACTCCTGCAAGATCAAAGTCATTCTGTGTCAGGCCACCAGAATCATGTGTTGTGAGTGTAATCTTGACTTTGTTATAAGAAATTTCTATGTCTGGATGATGTCCTGCTAATTCAGCAGGTTCCACAAGCTTGTTAACAAACTCAATTGCTTGGATAAAATCCTGAAATTTGCGAGTGTTCTGCAACTTTGCTCCTTCAACTGTCCAACCTGAAAGAAGTTTTGTCCGTTCTCCAATTTCCTCTTCAGTTAGTAGTTGTGCCATATTGAAAAATTCCTAGCTATATGTTTGGTTACATCTTAGATATCATCAAAGCTAACCTTTCTGATTCTGCACACAGAAAAATCAAAGATTGACACTTTATTAATTTAAATTTGAAAAAATTTTAAAGCTTTGGCTTTGCCTGTCGCAGGTATCGCCATCTGAAGTTTTCAAAAATAACCACTGATAAAACAAAAATTACCCATAAAAAACTATCCGCTCTGATTTAGATCGGATGAACTAAGTCAGAGCGGTCTAGCGGGTCTTCAGGTTGCAACCAGACTGCCGGAAGGAACTTCTAGCTTAGCCTAGCTACTTGAGCTAACTTAGTCACTCAAGGTGACTAAGGCTAACTTTTAAAGAACAGCCCCGGCACACAGCCGGCTAACTGCAACCTGATGACCCATGGTTTTACTACTTTCTATCATGGGCATCACCTCCTTGTTGCCTAAGCGGTCTTAGTCTCAAAGGGACAGAGCATTTCGCTCTGGGCTTATAACCTTCACTTAAGATAACACATAAATTTAGAGTATTAACCATAAATAGAAAAAATCTCCCACCAAAAGGCGGGAGACCAGGGAATATTAACACCTGCTTGGCATCTCAGCCAAGGAGATTATTTAATCTGGGTCGTGTCAATATACTGCCAAGCACAACTCAGATTCTGGTTATGGTTGGCTTTTGTGGTTAGAGAGCGTTACCGCGAGGTAGAACTTCTTCAGGGAATACAAATTGTTCGTGGATTTGATCTTGAGGAGCCATCCAAGCGCGGA
>NZ_CAWUDO010000167.1:0-11311 GCF_963920935.1 Nostoc sp. CCY 9925
GAAAGCCAGCCTTCGCTTTCATCCCTTTCAGGGATGAAAGCTCCTCTTTTATCGATCTCCCCTGTTGACCAAATCAATCAGTCCATTGAAAGATGATGCCGACCATTGGTCGGCAAAAATAAGCGCTAGCCCCCCATATCTTTAGTTTTGTAGCCAGGCGATTAATTACAACTGGCTCTGTTGAAAGATCGTGTGGGTTATTGTTCGTGCATCCAACATCCAGAAGAACTTTCTATTACCCAAATATTTTGGCTATTGTAAAAATCCCCACGTTGCTCTAATTTAAAGCCACCTAGCAATAATCCCAACCACACCTCCACCATCGGCATTTTCAACTTCTGTTGCAGTTTAGTTAGGGCAATTTCATCTTTTACTTGTGCAAGATACTGTGCGATCGCAGCAGTCCATTTTTGCACATCTTCATCGCTTGCTAAGTTACGAACATCTTCTAAAGTCGTCACTTCTTCTAGCATTGCTAGGACGTTCGCCTTGTCAACAGGCGCTGCCACTGAATCATTATTTTGGACAGTATTGGAAAACTGATGCGGCCCATGTGGTCTAAAGCTCTGTGGTGGCGGTTCTTCGATTAGATCATCCAATTCTAGGTGCATGGTTGTCCGCACCAAACCAGCAAAGATGTCGGTGCTGATTACTGGGCCGTCTGTATCGCTCTCGGCGCGTATATCCTCCAACAACAACTGGGCGCGGGTTTTGAGAATATCTGCTATTTGATAAAATGCGGCCGCGGCTGTTGTTAACTGTGCCTCTACAGGTAAACTCTCTAGCTCGGTGTCTAAACATTCCCACACTGCATCAAGTGTTGAGGTGGGTGGAGCTGAGGATACCTCATCTAAAAGTTCCCAGATGGTCAGCTGTCGGTATACAGTCATGCTGTGATTCTTTTACCCTGGTTTAACAATAACCTCCGAGCGGACAGGGAGCAACGCACAAAAGCTACTTTAAACAAGTCGGAAGTCGCAAGTCGCAAGTATAGTTTTGTAATGAGTATTTAGCGCTTTCGTCACGCTTAGGGTTTCCTCCGTAGACGCTTTGCGGCAAGACAGAGGCATCTGTTAGCGTAGCGATCTTCGACTGTGCGTAGCGTCACTTTGTAAGACAGACCCCACCACAAAACTGACTTATTTATTGAACCGGCAAGTTTTGTGTCGGGGTCTAAATCCCCGTCACAAAACTTACTTGCGACTTGCGACTTGCGACTTGTTTTAACTTATGCAGACGTTGCATTTGTTGCTAACTCACCATTTTAATTTTGCGGGTCAATCCTTGTTAACTGTATTAAGATAGCCCCAAGCTGGTTTAATGCAGCGTTAGTGCTTCGCTGGTGTTCCTCAAAGTTTCGCTGGTGTTGTTCAAAATTATGTTTTAATTCTTCGTGGCTATCACGCAGTTCTAACAATACATCATTTAAAATTGCATCCCTAGCCAATACAGAGTTAACATTACTGGTTAGCTCACTAACGTTATCAGTCAAGTTATCTACTTTATCAGTCAGGTTATCTACCTTGTCGGTTAGATTGTTTAGTTTGCTGGTTAAAGCTGCTATCGCTTCAGTATTCTGTATTGCCAGTAATTCAATCCGGTCTAGCCTACTTGGCTGGTCTGGTGTGCTGGTCATGATAATTTCTGTTAAGCAAGCTAATCACAATAATAAAAGTTGTATATAGCTTACAGTATAAGCTTTCTAGCTTAGAAGTTCGTTTATTTTAGAAATGCGTCGAGCGAGCAAGCGTAGCCTCTTACGCTATATGCTTGGTCAGTGGCTCTCATTCAGGGTGTAGGGGGCAGGGTCGCACTGGACAATGGCTTGGACTGACCTCAAACATATCTTTATACTGATACAGCGAAATATTGTATTCTTTAGCAAAGGCCTGTAACACCTTATCTGTGTAGGTACGTATCTTGCCTGCCGTTAGCCCAAAGCAGTGAATTGGCTCTAAACGGCAGATTGGCTTTTGCCCCAGCCATAACTCTGCCGACATAGCGTGCAATGGTTTATCTCCCGGTTCCTTATATAGATAAAGTACTGCAAAATAGTTAGCTGGTGGGTCAACGGCGATCGCCTCAATGTGCCCAGAATCATCTTTACTTTTGTTGCGGTAGAACGAACGGCGATTGTGACAAACCTTGGCATTCCAGCAGCCATCACCTTCTGGCCCATGAAGTACCTTAGCCTTAGCTGGGGGTAGCTTGGCGCATAGCTGGCATTTGGGATCAAGTGGCTTGGGCATTCCTCACTCCGCTTTGTCTTCCCCTATCGCACGATAGTAAGCAGCGATCGCCGCTTGTTGCTCGCCACGAAGTGTATATCGCCGAAAAGCTCTGTCACTATGATGTCCTGTTAACTTCCTTGCGTGAGCTGGATCAAGACCTAGTAATATTAAATCAGTAGCGTAAGTATGCCGAAACGAGTGCGGATGTAAATCTTCAATGCCTGCGATTTCTCCGATTTTCTCCACAGCAAAGTAAATGCCGTGGTAACTCAAGCGTTCGCCTTTAAATGAAGCATGGTGTGAAATCATCAACGGTGTCAGGCTATTCAATTGTTCCCCTGATTCAATACGCGATCGCAAATATTCTTGCAAAACTTCACGGCTTTCTTTCTTTAGTGGCACTAGGCGCGGTTCATTCGTTTTGGTATCTGGTAAAAATAGTAGCTTGCCATCAAATGACCCTACATTTAACTCGACAATTTCCCCTGCTCTCAACCCGTGGCTGAGAATGTGTACTAGTGCTGTATCCCTTTGTTTTGTTTCTCCCAGTAGCTCCAAAGCCCTCCACACCCGCTCCATCTCTTCTGGCGTTAGGCTTTGGGCTGGTGGCAATGGTACTTTTTCTAGTTTTATCCCCAGCGTTGGATTGGTAGCAATTATATCTGGATACGTGTAGCACATCCATTTAAAAAAGCTTTTAAGTGCAGCAACTCCCGCATTGATGCTACTTTTTGAAAGCGGTTTTTCTGCATCAGTTTTTACTTCATCCCTGAGATATTCTTTATACAATCCAAAGTGACGCGGGCGTAGCTCGTGATAGTGCAGTTGCGTCCATCCTAAGAATCTCTTTAGTTCGCGTTCGTAGAGCTTGCGGCTGTTGGGTGCGAGATTGTTGCTCCGTAAAAATTCCAGTACTTTTACAAGGCGAATATCAGTCGGCGCAGCTATTTTTGCTGGTCTATCCCTCGGTGTTCGCTGCTCCATACATACAGCTTCATCATTTAAGGGAATAAGTTTGATCTGTGGTAGGTTGTCAAACTGGGAGTTATTTGCCATATCGCGGCGATCGCTTGGAAGCACAGTGGAAGTAACACCCCAAATTGTATGCGGCTTCAGGTAGAATTTGCCCAAAGCAGAAGTTAAAAGTTGTCTGCCTCGTCACTAGATGTGTTTGTAAATCTTGCTGGTGAGGCATATCGTTTGAAATCTGGCGTTGCTGAATTGAGGGATGAATTAATTTATACAGTTAAGCATATCAGTTTTTGCCACAACAAACCCATTGATTGACCATTCTGAGGCTTGTACGCAAAGAACGAATTAATCTCCACCCGGCGCTTTTTGTAGCATGGTGCAAGGGCAAAGATAAAGGGGGGTTAGGGTGGGAATATAACAAAAAAAACGGGACTATATCATTCTGTGGGTTAGTATTTGAAACGATGCCTTGCGTAGTTTACCGACGCAAGGGCGTCGCTCAGAATTTTCAGTTTTGGATAATCGTCTAACTAAAGTTAGATAATAAATAGTCAAAAGTATAGTTTTTGTAAAAATGATACTCATTAAGAAATAGCGAGAAAAAAGCAAAGGGCTAGGCTTTCCTTATTCCTGAATAGGTGCTAAAGAAGCTAGCTATATTATTAAATTTATAAATACTTAACAGTTAATTATCAGCATAGCAATTACTCAAAAAATAAAGGTCAGTAATAGTTTGTAAAGAAGTTTATATAATTGGATTCGCTTTTATAGCATTCATATAATCTTGAAAATACTAGGAATTATCTATTGAGCGTGGCGACTACAGTTATTACAGACTTCAAGAAAGCACCTGATGAAATAGATCGTGTATTACGTACCTGCATAACAGAAAAGCGTCCTGTTTACCTTGAGGTGCGTAATAAGGTGTGGTCGCAACCATGTGATAAACCTGTAGATTCTGACGTACCTTTGAAGCCCTTACCATTACCACCTGAAATCGAGACTGATATAAATGAGATTGTAGACGTTGGTCGCAACCATGTGATAAACCTGTAGATTCTGACGTACCTTTGAAGCCCTTACCATTACCACCTGAAATCGAGACTGATATAAATGAGATTGTAGACGTTGCTGTAAGTGATGTTTTAAAAAGATTGCAAATAGCAAAACATCCAGTCATTTGGGGAGGTGAAGGATTACAGCGTTTTGGTTTGCAAGAACAGTTCAGTAAACTTGTTAGTCTCACTAGTCTCCCATATACAACTACCTTGCTTGGCAAATCGCTTATTTCTGAAAAAGAATTGAAGGAGCATTTTATTGGTGTTTACGATAGTAAATTTGCGCCAGAGAGCGTAAAAAAAGTAGTTGAGGGATCTGACTGTCTACTTGCTTTAGGGACAATCCTAAGTGACTTTTATGGAGCAATCGTTGGTCAATCATTTGAGAAAATGATTTTGGCCGCAGGTGGAGCAATCCGAATCGGACATTATCTCTATCCAAATATTCCATTAGATCGCTTTATGAATCGGCTTATTGAAGTTTTAGAACAGAAAATGTACTTGGAGCAGACATATACACCACCATTTGGGTTTGACCAGATTAGAGAACTTCGAGCGGCTCACTGGAGTAATACTGCTGATAAAAGGGTTAAAATGTCGGCTGCAAGTATACTAGCAGAATCCAGGAATCAACCTATTACTTGGGATTTGTTCTTTGAACAGATGCATCATTTCATTAACCAAGACATGGTGCTCCTGGTTGACACAAGCTTATGTTTATTTCCCTCAGCAGAATTGCCAATTGAACAGCGATCGCATTACATGGCACAAACCGCCTGGCTATCGATTGGTTTTATGGTCGGAGCCGCAGTAGGGGCAAGCATGGCCATACCAGAAAATGAGCGAGTGGTGGTCTTGACTGGTGACGGTGGTTTTCAAATGATTGCCCAGGCATTCTCGACTCTTGCCCGATATCAGAAACCAGCAATCATGTTTGTTTTCGACAATCAAATCTACGGCATTGAGCAATATCTTGTAGATCAGAGCTATTACCAGAATCAGCAAAGCAGTCCTACATTTTTCAACGAACTTGCACGATGGGATTACGTTAAACTCGCCGAAGCATTCGGTGGCAAAGGATTGCTAGTCAAGACAATGCAGGAATTGGAGCAGGCCTTAATCGCCGCTCAAGAACAAAAGGACAAACCAATATTAATTTCGGTGAGATTGGACTCTAGGGATCTGCCATCCGAAATTAGGGCAACTATAAATGCAGCAATGAGTGGTTTAACCGAGATTAGTGGCAACAAAATCGCACCGATTGGTTTTAACTAACAATCTTAGTGTAAAAGTAGAGAAATAAATCATGGATGCAAACACATCAGAGGTAATTTTCTTTGATATTGGCAACACTCTTGGATCTCCAAGAATTTCATCTAATGGCAGTCTTAGCACTTTAAATGTCTATAACTATGTACCAGATATACTTCAGCAACTACGTACAGATGGCAAACGACTTGGGGTAATATCAAACATTGGTAACGATACAGCCGAAAACGTCGAGAGAGTCCTTAAAGAGTCTCAAATCTTGACTTTTTTCCAGCCTGATTTGCTAGTTTATGGTTCTAAAGACTCTGCGGAAATTTTTAGACGTGCTGCTACTCAAGCTGGCTTATCTACCACACCTCAGCAGTGCTTGTTCGTTGGTGAGGATTCTAAAGAACGCGATTATGCAATGGCAGCTGGTTGGCGTGTGGTTCCTCATCCTCTTTTAGTTTCGGAAGTACTGAGTGGGCACCATTTAAGGTATATTCGGGTTACTATTCCTACAGAGGGTAGAGAAAATGAATGGCAATCTACTTTGAGAAATTTACCAATTGTTCCAATACATATAACAAGGAATACAAATACTCAAGTCTACGCGATCGCTTCTACTATTACTGCTCTAAGTCTCGACGATTTGGGATTTGAGGTAGAACGGCTGGGTGATTTGGATGCTCCTCTCAGAACGAATATGTATTTAATGCGAGATGATCGCCAGGTTCGCACAGGTTTTTTAGCTCCAGAAGGGCAAGCTGTCAGCTTTTTTAGCAAGTCAGAAGAATCAACATGGATACTGTCTTCTTCTCAAGAAGGTCTTTATGTTGCTTTTCCACCAGGGCATTCAATTGATGAATATCACTTTCAAGAAGCATATCATGGGCATAATCTCAAACTTATACCAAATTTGAGTCTACTTCAGCCGTTCGATGTTGATGCTAATCAACAACTAGCAAGTTTAGCTTCTAGTTTAGTGGGCGAACCAACTCTTAGCGAGCAAGAGTTGTCCAAGCTTGCCTCTCTCTCCTCGGAAACTATTCGTCAGTATTTAGCAAGATATAGCGGACTTGAGCCAATTGAATCTCACAATGGCGTAAAAATTCGGAGTCGTCATATCGACAGCGATGATAATGCAAAGGTAACAGATGCGCTTGTTCTCGATCTTGAGAACATTGGTGCTGGCGACTTTTTCGTGAACCTACATCCATTTGACCATCCTAACCCTGGTGAACGTCTAAAACTTCACAATGTGATAGCAGAATGGCAAGGTAGCAAAGGTGATGAAGAAGGAATAGTGATAATTAGCGCCCACCTCGACTCAACAGCTAACAAAGAGGCAAGCTACGATCCGGACACAGACCCAGCTCCGGGAGCTGATGATGATGGTAGTGGTGTTGCTGGAGTGCTTGCTATAGCCCAAACATTTAAAGAATTAGGTCAATTCAAAAAACCTAAAAGAACAATTCGTTTCGCACTTTTCAATGCTGAAGAGCAAGGTCTAATTGGGAGTCAGGAGTACGCCAGAGATCAAGCCCAAGCAATTACTCCTATTGTTGCTGTTTATCAAATGGATATGATTGGCTACCGAGAAAGTCACGATGATATTCCTCGACCGTTTGAGATTCATGTCGGACATCGAGTTTGTCCAGATGCCGAACAGCGATCTCTGCAACTAGCGCAGCAAATTCAAAAGTTAGTCGGACAAGTTTCTCCTAATCTGAAGACGCCGGAGATTTATCAGACCCCGGATGTTGCAGATAAGCGCAGCGACCACGCCAGTTTTCAACAAGTGGGATATGCAGCTTGTCTTCTGTCCGAAGATTTATTCCTTGGCCCTCCCCTGCCTCCAGTCTCAATAGTTAATAACCCCAACTACCATACAGCTCACGATCTCCAGGTCAATTTTGAATACGCTGCTGACATTGCCCGTTTAGTAGCAGCAGCAGCCTGGGTGACTGCTAATTCGTAGAGTTTTAGTTAATCAACGCTTCGAGGCTCTTGATAATTAAGTACTAAATAATGAAGGAGAATCTGACATGTGCGAACATAGAAACCCAATACAATGCATCGTTCCACCTTACATAGTTGAAAAAATGCTGGAATCAGAGGATGCCGAGACTCGTCAGGAAGCCTTAAAAAATCTCCGGCGTAGTTCTTACATTCGTAGGCTACGAGCGGACACTCAGGCAAGAAGCTCTCAGTTTGCTGCCTTTTCGGATATAGCAGTTGAAGCGCACAATGCACAAATGGTTCGGCAGGTCTTTGATTGCGAAAACCGGGAAATCGTACCTGGGAGGTTAGTACGATCAGAAGGCGAAGATTCAAAGGGTGATCCTGTTGTCGATCAAGTCTATGATGGAGCAGGGGATACCTGGACATATTACAAAGAGGTACACAGACGCAACTCCATTAACGACGGTGGCATGATCATCAAGTCCAACATTCATTACGGTAATCGAGTTGACAACGCTTTTTGGTTCCCAAATCCAGTAAAACAAATGGTATATGGTGATGGAAGCGGCACTATCTTCACTAACTTAACGGGTTCATTGGATGTAATTGGCCACGAATTAACCCACGGAGTCATCGAACACGAAGGTAACTGGGTCTATGAGTTTCAAAGTGGTGCCCTAAACGAGTCCTTTGCAGATGTGTTCGGGTCACTTGTTAAACAGTACAAGCTGAAACAGGATGTCAATACAGCAGACTGGTTGATCGGTGTGGAGGTGATGGCTCAGCCTAATGAAGAAAAGCCAATTTATGCACTCCGCTCTCTTAAGGAGCCTGGTAAGGCTTATCAAAACCATCCGGTTTTGGGGGACGATCCGCAACCCGCAACGATGGATAACTACAAGGATCTGCCAATATGGGAAGATAATGGTGGAGTCCATATTAATTCTGGTATACCCAACCATGCCTTTTACCTAGCAGCCATAAACTTTGGCGGATATGCTTGGCAAAAAGCAGGAGAGATCTGGTACCGGGCAATGCGTAGCAGTCAATTGCGTCCCACCTCCTCTACACCTATTAATTTTATCAAAGCTGCCGAGGCAACTATACAAATTGCCCGCGAGTTGTTTGGATCT
This sequence comes from Nostoc sp. CCY 9925, assembly GCF_963920935.1. Classification (NCBI taxonomy): domain Bacteria; kingdom Bacillati; phylum Cyanobacteriota; class Cyanophyceae; order Nostocales; family Nostocaceae; genus Nostoc; species Nostoc sp. CCY 9925. The sequence goes on from NZ_CAWUDO010000167.1 coordinate 8,608, forward strand.
GACGCAGAGAGAATAGTTGGAAAAGCTTGGAGTGAAGTACAAGTGATTTGAGAATTAAGGAGTGACCAAATGAGATTCCGGTTTCAGCTATCAGGCGGTCTCATCGGAAAATCTAAAAAATTGGATAAGGAAGCAGAAGAGTTTCCTAGTGAAGAGCTAGCAAAAATTCGAGAGCTTGTCCGTCAATCTGATTTCTTCAATATGCCCGAACCCCAGCGAAGCAATATTCCGGATGCTCATACTGCCATGATTCACATTGAGGATGAGGGGTGTTCTCGTACCATAGTTTGCACTCGTGAAACAGCCCCTCCAGCACTCAAGGAGTTAATCAAGGAATTAGAGAAATTTGCTTCTTACTAGCAGATTTGGTGAACACTATTATCCTTTAGCCATTCTTCGCATTCGCTCATTCAAATACCTATTATTCCCTGAAAACTGGTTGACGCAAAAACATCATTTCAACTTTTTACAAACTCGAATGCAAATTTGCAGACAAGCTCAGGAATTGAAGTTAAAAGGAGTAAGTAACAATGCTTACAGAAAAAATACTGGCCCAACCAACAATAGAAATGCGTTTGCTAGATAGCGCAGACAAACTAAAACAACTGTTGTCTGATGAGGAAATAACAACTCTAGAAAGATTACAAATCTCTGAAGTACTTGATTCTGTAATTAGCCAAAGATGGTTTGCTAATTGCGGAGGATGTGGAGGATGTCGTATATGTCGTGCATGTGGTGGATGTCGTATATGCCGTGCATGTGTTGCATGTGGTGGATGTCGTATATGCCGTCCAGATCTTAGGCCTAGTGCATGTCGTCCTTGCATACCTGGCAGTACCGGAACAGTTTTATATGTAATAGAGGTCACTGATGATGTTGAATTTGGATGCTAACTAAAACTGGAGATTTCAGATCTTGTGTCTGCTTTTCGTTCTGTCAAGAAATTTATTTCTTGACTAATAGCTCAAGTCAGATTTATCTAACTAGGACAATCAAGACTGAGGCAAAAATCGTCAACAAGCTGAATTTATCAGCTGCTCAGATGCCAAAAACGCTAAGAAATCGTAGGGTGGCCGCCGAGATACCCGTTTAGGGCAAAGGGCACTGCGTCAAGCTCTGGAGAAAGCAAAACAAACCATCAGTAATCAGTTGGGTAAACCGACTGCCACTCCTACTCTACGTTGGGTATTTCAGTGTTTCATGTCGATTCATCTAGTAACGATCGCCGATGTTAAACAGATTGCTAATCTTACCGATGAACGATGTTGGGTTCTCCAGTTTCTTGGTGTTCCTTGCCGAAAATATTATCTGCTTACCTAAGATACCTGCGGAATGTAAGATTTATACAACAACGCCTTAAAATTGTATTAATCAGTCTTACAAGCAGATTAAATCTTGTTGTAATCAAGGCTATATGGTCACACAACTATTGCGGACTCCTATCACTTCACATCATCACAAAGGTGGCGATTGGAATCATTTAAGTTCATTCCATTATTCGGATTTTGCAAATAAACACGTAGTTGATCGCACCCTTCTCTAAGCCAATAATCTAAATTATCTATATTATTTAAATTCCACAATTTCACTGTCTTGTCATCACTGGCATAAGCAAGTGTTTTGCCATCTGGGCTGAAGGCTACATCATTCATCTTAGCCTTATGCCCAGTAAAAGTTGTAATCAAAGTACCATCTGTGCGCCATAATTTTACAGTGTTATCCGAACTAGCGGAGGCAATCATCTTGCCATCTGGGCTGAAGGCTACACTCCAAATTGTATCTTCATGTCCAAGAAAAGTTTGAAGCAAAGTGCCATCTGTGCGCCAGAGTTTTACTGTCTTATCTCCGCTACCCGAAGCAATCATTTTGCCATCTGGGCTGAAAGCTACGCTATTAACTGAACTACGATGCCCAGGAAAAGTTTGAAGCAAAGTGCCATCAGTGCGCCAGAGTTTTACTGTCTTGTCTCCGCTACCTGAAGCAATCGTATTGCCATCTGGGCTAAAAGCTACAGCATAAACTAGATCTAGATATCGATTTACAGGAATATTTTTGAGTAAAGTACCATCTGTAAGCCACAATTTTACAGTGTTGTCCCAACTAGCAGAGGCAATCATCTTTCCATCCGGGCTAAAGGCTAGACCACAAATTGTATTTTCATGCCCATGAAAAGTTTTGAGCAAAGTGCCATCAGTACGCCAGAGTTTTACTGTCTTGTCCCCGCTACCCGAAGCAATCGTTTTGGCATCTGGGCTGAAAGCTACAGCATAAACTGAATTACTATGCCCATGAAAAGTTGTAAGCAAAGTGCCATCAGTACGCCAGAGTTTTACTGTCTTGTCCCCGCTACCCGAAGCAATCATTTTGCCATCAGGACTGAAAGCTACATCATAAGCTGAATTACTATGCCCAATAAAGTCAGTCACTAAAGTCTGATCAATACGCCACAGTTTTACAGTGTTATCCCAACTAGCAGAGGCAATAATCTTGCTATCTGGGCTAAAGCTAAGACCATTAATTGTATTTTTATGTCCCTCAAAGGTAGTAATTAAATTGCCATCTGTGCGCCATAATTTAATAGTAAAGTCTTGACTGCTAGAAGCAATTATCTTGCCATCTGTGCTGAAAGTGACATATTTAACCCAATCATTATGCCCAATAAAGGTGTGAATTAACCTACCATCTGTGCGCCATAATTTTACAG